>CAZRGJ010000006.1:0-28634 GCA_964599445.1 uncultured Planctomycetaceae bacterium
CCCGAACGGTATGGGAAAAATAGGGTTGTCACCCTGTAAAGGTATCGTTTTTCAGGAAGTAACGTTCCTCTTTTTTGCGCAGAGGCGAGGTGGTCTCGCAGTGGGCGCGGAGGTGACAAGTCTGTTTTCAGTGTCTCGTGCGGTGTGGGAAGATGAAGTTTCGGAGTTCTTAAGAGGTGACAAGTCTGTTTTTTCCGTCCTGCGGAACACCATGTTCTGTCCCGGATCTGTTCGTCTCCCGAACAGGGAAATTCGGCCGTGCAGAGGGACCTGAACATGAACTGGGACCGTGCGCTGAATTTGACGAACCGCAGGAACGATTTTGAAAAAAAGAGTTTTTTTTCTTTATTTTAAAGAAAGTTGAAAGAAATCCGCTTTTTTTTCTTGCCATTTTCGTAAATACAATATATAATCAAAAAGGAAAGTTCGGTTTTCCCGGACAGATTTCCGCATGATGGTTTGAGTTCCCCTATGGAGGAAAACGAAAATGGCACTTTCTGAATTTGACCGGAATCTGATCGACCGCTGCCTGCAGAAACAGCCCCAGGCGTGGAATGAATTCGTAGACCGTTTTGCCGGTCTGATCTCTTTCGTGGTCTACAGCACGTGCCGGGATCGGGGTCTTTCGCTGGATCCGTCCGCGCAGGAGGATCTGATCCAGGAAGTCTTTCTGGTGATCCTTTCGGAGAATTTTGTGGTGCTTCGCCGATTCCGCGGGAATTGCAGTCTCGCCGCCTACCTGACGGTGATCGCCCGCCGTGCGGTGGTCCGGGTCATTCTTCAGAAATATGTGCCGCAGTCCTCTTCCGGAACGTCGGACTCGCTGGAAGAACTTCCGGACGGGACGCCCCCGGCCGAAGCCGTGATCGAAAATATGGATGAGGTCCTTTTTCTGATCTCGCGTCTTCCGGAACGTGAGGCGAAGATCGTCCGGATGTACCATCTCGAACAGAAATCGTATTCGGAGATCGCCGAGATCCTCAGCATTCCGGTGAATACCGTCGGTCCGACACTTTCACGTGCGCGGGAAGTGATGCGTCAGCGGGGCTGAGAGCAGGGATGGGATGAAAAAGAAGGACCGGTTTTGCTTTGAAATTTCAGGGTAAAACCGTTTTTTTTAAGAAAAACGGGGATTTTCCCGTAAATTTTGCTGGAAATCGTCCGTTCGGCAGGCGGTCCCCTTTGCAAACCTTGAAATATTTGTTAAAATTCAGGTATTGCCGGCTGTTTCCCAGATCGAGTCTTTGCGAAACCGGCCGGCATCACCCGGCATGATCCGGGAATCACCGGACACCACCGTGCATGATCTGGGCATGATCCGGCATAGATGCCAGATCAGAGTAGGGAGTAAGGATTAATTTAAAGGATTCCTCATGGATAAAGTATTAGCGTTAGTTCTCGGCGGCGGCCGCGGCACCCGTCTGTATCCATTGACCAAAGTGCGTTCCAAACCGGCAGTTCCGGTCGCGGGCAAGTACCGTCTGATCGATATTCCGATCTCCAACTGCATCAACAGCGGGATCCTGAAGGTCTATGTTTTGACGCAGTTCAATTCCATGAGTCTTCATCGGCATATCCGCAGTACGTATCTGTTTGACTGCTACCGAAACGGATACATCGAGATCCTCGCGGCCGAACAGACGATCGAGAACCCGAACTGGTACCAGGGGACGGCGGACGCAGTGAAGAAGAGTCTGCATCATATCGAAAGCAGCAATGTGGATCACGTCGTGATCCTTTCCGGCGACCAGCTTTACCGGATGGATTTTCGTGAAATGCTCCGGGTGCATAAGGAATCGGGTGCAGACGCGACGATCGCGTCCATTCCGGTCCGTGCGGAAGAAACGGCAGGACTCGGCATCATGCGCATCGATCCGGAGACGGGAAGAGTCGGCGGATTTCTCGAAAAGCCGCGGGATGCGGAAGAGCTTCGCGGATTTGAAACGGATCCGGAATGGCTCCGCACGCAGAATGTGGAAGCACCGGGACGGGATTATCTTGCCAGCATGGGCATCTATATTTTCAACAAGGAGATACTGATCCATGCGCTTCGGAAGACGGAGTACAAGGATTTCGGCAAAGAGGTCTTCCCGGCGCTCATCCACAGCAAAAAGGTCTCGACGTATGTGTTTGACGGCTACTGGGAAGACATCGGAACGATCCGTTCGTTCTTTGAGGCGAACCTGAGTCTCGCGAAACCGGATCCGCCGTTCAAAATGTTTGAGCCGTCTGCTCCGATCTACACGAATGCGCGGTTCCTTCCCTCCACGACGATCTCGGGCGCGACGGTCACGGATTCTCTCATTGCGGACGGATGCCAGATCGGCAAAGGCGCGGTGATCGAGAACTCGGTCATCGGCGTTCGGTGCCAGATCGGCGAGAACGTCACGATCCGGAACTGCATCGTGATGGGTGCGGATTTCTACGATCATGAAGAGAACACGGAGGACGAAGGAAATCCCATTCCGCTCGGCATCGGTCAGGGAAGCCGGATCGAGAATGCGATCATCGACAAAAACTGCCGGATCGGCGAAAATGTGGAGATCCTGAACCGGGAAGGGGTCGAGAATTCCGAGGAAAACGAATTTTGCCAGATCGTAGACGGCATCGTCGTGGTCCAGAAAGGAAACAGCATCCCGAACGGATGGAAAATGTAGAGAAAATTTCAGGCAGCTCGAAGACGAAAGATCCTGAATCACGGGCCGGATCTTCTTCTGAATGTTTTTTCGGAAGAAGACCCGGTACTCATTTAAAAGGAATTGAAATAAAAGGAATTAAAATATGAAGTCGAATTGGAAGATCATGTCGCTGGTCGTTTCGACGGCCGCGCTTTTAACCGGATGCGAACCTCCGGTAGATCGAAATGCCGTGACTCCGGATGCCGCCGGGACGGAAGAAAACGTCGTGAGTGCGGAAGGCTCGGCAGTTTCGGCTCCCGCCCAGGAAGAACCCCGCCAGACGGATGCGTCGATGGACATCGTTCCGGAAGCGTTGAAGAGTTTCACGGAATTCCCTGCGGACAAGACGACCGAAGCACTGAAAAACTATCTCGACCGGGTCAGCAGCTCGGAATTTCAGGCCGTTTATCTTTCTCTGCTTCAGGCGCAGGATGAAGAATCTCGTCTTGGTCTGATGGCGGCGCAGAAGATCATCAGCGACAATAAAAAACTCGCGGCGGATCTGATCCTCGGAGCCTCCGACGCGTCGGAAGAACAGTACCGCGCGGCTCTGCTGGTCCGTTTGGATGAAATGGCGTCTTCCAATGCGTCCGCGGAAGCGATGGAAATGGAGCTGAAGGTCTATCGCGACCGGATCGCGGGGAGCCGATTCCCGGAACTGGCGAAACTTGCGGATCTCCAGCTTGACACTGTGAAGCTGATGGACCGCGCCTCTTCCCTTCTGGGAACGGGAGAACCGAAGCCGGAAGAGCTGGATGCGTTCTATGCGGACTACACGGCGCAGGTGGGGAAAGTCCTTGAGGCGGATATGCTCAGCGACTACCAGCTCCAGATGATCATGGGGCTTGCGCAGGCGTTTCAGGACAAACCGGAACGTGTGCTGGAAGTCTTCAAAAAGCTGAATGCCGCTTTGGAAAAGAAGACGGAAGAGAAATGGACGCAGCTGCGCACGATGGTCTCGCAGCGTGTGGAGATGCTGGAACGCGACGCGAAGATCCAGTCCACGACTCCGGAACAGGTGAAGGAATTCCTGGCTCCGTATCTCCAGCTTCCGGAAGAAAAGACGGCGAAAAAATACGCGGAGTATCTGGCTCTCTTTAAGACGGAAGAATTTCAGGAGACCGTTCAGGCACTCTTTGCCGTGAGAAACGAAGAGGTCGAAAAGGCGGTGATCGCGGAACTTCAGAAGGTGGAGGCGAATTCACTCGCTGCGGCAGAGGCGATCTTCAAGGCGGAAGATGCGTCGGAAGAAGAATTCCGGTCGGCTCTGGAAATGCGGCTTCATCTGGCCATGGCGTACGCGTCTCCGGAAGAAAAAGTTTCGCTCGCCGAGCTGAAAGAACGCTACCTCGCGCTTCAGAGCGAGGTGGAAAAAAGCCGTTTCCCGCAGCTGGCTTCCCAGGCGGCGTGCTATGCCGAGGCGGTCGGTATCCTGGAAAAGGCGGAACCGTTCTTCATGGGAACGGCAGAACCGACTCCGGAACAGAAAGAGGCTCTTTATCCGGAACTGACGAAACTGGCGGAAAGTATGCTCAGCTCGAACACTCTGGATGGTCTTCCGATGGAAGCGTTCATGCAGTGCGCGTCGCTTTACCGTACCGAGAAAGAAAAGATCCGCCCTCTGTTTGAAACCATGATCCAGGGGCTGGAAGGCAAGACGGATGAAAATGCGAGAATGCTGCTTTCGTCGATGAAAATGCAGCTCGCGATGCTCGATGATCCGCAGGGAATGAACGCCGGAAATGCCGGTACGCAGAATGCCGCTCCGGCAGAACCGGAACTGACGCCGGAACAGATCGCAGAGAACAAAAAGAAACTCGAAGCGTACACCGTACTTCCGGAAGACCGCTCGGCCGCGTCGCTTTCGCAGTACATTCGGTCGCTTGACGGTCAGGAATTCCAGACGGTCGTCGGTCCGCTGCTCCGGATCCAGGAAAAAGAGCATCAGGATTGGCTTACCGAAACGATGGGACGTCTGAATGATGCGCTCAAGGAAGCTCTCGTTCTGATCTGCAAGTCGGCGGACGCGACGGAAGAGCAGTTCAAGGAAGCGCTTCAGTTCCGTCTTGACGTCATGCGTTCGGATAAAGTACGCAAGAATATCGAGCCGGACTACGCCGCACTGACGGAAGAAGTGAAGGCGAGCCGTTTCCCGGCACGGGTTTCGATGGTCGAAATGGATGCGGCTTCCCAGTCGCTGATGAATGACGCCAACGCGCTCTTTTCGGGAGAATCCGAACCGACGGCGGAACAGAAAGATGGTCTTTTCGCCAAATTCACCGCCTACCTCGACAAAGTGCTGGCCGCCGGGATGCTCGAAGGTCCGCAGCTTCAGGTTTTGATGCAGGTCTCCACGATCTTCATGGAAGATAATGCGAAGATCAGCGAGTTCTGCACGAAGATGCTCAAAGGTCTGGAAGGCAAGACGGACGAACAGTCCAGCCAGATGCGCGAAATGTTCCAGAAACGCCTCGGCGAGATCGAATTCCTGACGAAACCGATGGAATTCACGGCTCCGGAAGGCACGGGTCTGGAAGATCTGAAAAAAATCGTGACGGAAAAGATGGAGATCATCATGCGCTCCATGCGCGGTGACGTTCCGTCTGAAAAACTCGCGGAATTCCTTGCTGCGGTGGAAAAATTCGGCAACGCGGACCTCACGGCCTACACGGGATGGCAGATCGATCTGATCCACCTGATCCCGAACCTCAGCGGGCCGGAGTTTGACCTCCAGGCCTTCAAAACGCGCTATCTGGAATGCGTGAAGACGGGCACGGAAAAGGATCTCTTCAACCTGAACTGCCTCCAGATGTGCCTCCAGATGGCGGCCGTCGCGTGGCAGAAACCGGGAAATGAATTGAACGCAGAGGGAAAAGAAGCCGTTCTGGAAATGTTCCGCTCTCTCCTGCTGGTCTGCGATCAGGTGAAGGCTCCGGAAACCGAGACGTTCCGTCAGGAGATCCAGCGGCTGATGGAGGAAGTGCAGAAACCGGCGGATGTTCCGAACCCGCTCCAGAACGGTCTGCCTGAAATGCCGGCGGAAACTGCTCCGGCAGACTCGGCCGCTCCGGCGAATACGGAAGCTCTCCCGGACGCCATTCAGCTGGATGAAGCTGCTTCGGAAGAAACGCCGGCCGCGGAAGCTCCGGCAGCGGAAGCACTGCCTGCTCCGGCGGAAAATACTCCGGTTGAGAAAATTCCGGCGGAAAATGCCCCGGCGGAAGCTGAAAAAGCCGCGCCTGCAGAGGACGCCGTCACGCCGTCCGAATCGACGTCTGCGGTCGAGGAGACCGCGGAAACTTCGGAGACCGCGGAAACTTCGGAGACCGCGGAGACTGTGGAGACTGCGGAAACTGCGGCTCCGGCCGTTGAGATCCCGGCTCCGATCCTTGCGCTCATCACGCCCCCGGAAAATGCAGAAACGGCGCAGCTCGGCGAATTCCTCGAAAATCTGAGCCAGAATATGCAGGAGCTTGCGATGCAGCTCGGACAGAGCGCGGATCAGGCTCTGGTTCAGGCGGTGGTCGAAAAAGCGATCGAGAATTCCGAGTTGGCGGCAGATCAGATCCTCGCGGCCGCAGATGCTGAAAAAGAGGTCTGGGAACGGGCTTTCGCCATTAAAATGGAAGCCGTGATGGCCAAGACGCTTTCGAGTGCCGTCGGTACTCCGGATTACGGACAGTTGGGCGATGGTCTCCGTGAACTGAAAGCCGTCGTCGAAAAAAGCAGATTCCCGGAACGTGCCGCTGCGGTGGAAGCCGGGCTGAAGATCCTGAAATTTAAGCAGAAGACCGCGGATCTGGATCCGGAAAAAGCCGGAAAAGATGAAATTTCCCAGCTGATGAAAGAGGCCGGAACGCTGGTTTCTGAAGTCACGGAAGTCTGCGGCGAAGGGGATGAAGCGGTCGTTCTGTTCCTGCTGAATGCGATGGAAGTCTTCCTTGAAGATGAGGCGCAGCAGCTCGAGGTCGTCCAGATGCTCCTCGACAGCGTGAAGGAAAAGGAAGGTGAGTTCTGGCAGGCATTTGCGGCGCAGTTTGAGCAGAGTATCGCCCGCCTGAAGCTGGAGACCCAGCCGGTCGAGTTCACGGTGAAGGACGGTGCCTCGCAGGAAGAACTTCGTGCGGCAGTCGCTGAAAAAGCCGAGATGATCTTCGCTTCCATGCAGGGTGAGGCCCTCCAGAAGAAGATGGAAGAACTCAAAGCCGCAGTCGCGAAACTGGAGAATGAAGACCTGAATGCCTACGCGGCCTGGCAGACGGAACTCTGCACCATTTTCCAGAATGCGCTTGGCGGCATGATGGAGGACTCGCTTGAAGATCCGGAAGGATCGAAAGACGCAGACGCTGCGGAGAAAAAGGATCTGACCGCGCAGCTGACCGTGCTGGTCGGTCAGGCGGAGTCGCTGAAGGTCTCGGAAGCCGATTTCATGCGGATGCTTCAGATCTCCTTCTCGATCCTGAATTTTGCGCCGGGTACGCCGGAAGCGAAGATCGCTTTCGTGGAAAAGGTCCAGGATCTGGCGAAGACCTACGATTCGGAAGAGATGAAGCAGGTCCTGCCCGTTTTGGAACAGGTCATCGATACGCTGAAAAATCCGCCGGAAGAACCGAATGCAGAGGATGCTGCGCTGGAAACGGACGGAGAAACGGAAGCGATGCCGGATCCGGAAGCGATGAAGGCGCAGATGGAGGCGATGAAAGCCGAGCTTGACGCGGCAACGAAACCGTATCTGACGCTGCCGGAAAACGCGGACGCAGAAAAAATGGCGGCTTTCATTGGAAAATTTGAGGGACCGGAATTCGAGTCGCTCATCACCGCGATGCAGCAGTTCCCGGAACCGCAGTACGCGCACGCGCAGTTCGATCAGATGGTGGAAAATCTGAAAACGGCGGTCGATTTTGTGCTGAATGCGGAAGATGCTTCTCCGGAAGTGCTGGAAAAATCTCTGAAAATGAAGCTGGCCTGGCTGAGTGCGGAAGGAACGAAAGAAGACACTGAAGCACTGAAAGCGCAGATCGCGAAACGGGAGCTTCCGAGACTGGCGCAGCTCGTGGAATGCTGGGAGGATACGCAGGCACTGCGCGAGACGATCGGTGAAAAGATGAAGGCCGGGGCGTTTTCGGATGCGGATTCTGCGGAGATCCTGGCGAAGTCGAAAGAACTGCTTCAGAAGTGCGTCGAAATGAAGTGCTTTGATGGATTCCAGCTTTCGACGGTTTTCGCGGTCAGTGAGATCCTCACGGCTCCGGAACAGAAAGTGGAGCTTCTTCAGGCATTGCGGGAAGCTGCTGCGGCTCAGAAGATGGAAGACGGCGAGATGCTGGACCAGCTTCTGGCGCAGAAGATCGCGGAGATCGAATCGGCCGCGAAACCGGAAAATGCTGAAAAGCAGACGGAAACCGAAGTGATCCCGGAAGCGATCGATCTGGATGCGGACGTTTCGTCGGAGTCCACTTCCGCGATGACGGAGAGTGCGTCTGCCGCAGGTGAAGCGGAAGCCTCTTCCAGTGCCGTGACGGTCTCGGTCTCGACGGCAGACACGACGGACGCGGCGGCGGGTACGGAGGCTGGAGTTTCTCCGGATGCGGCGGCCGAATCTGGTGAACTTCAGATCCCGCAGGGTGCGTCGACGGAAGAGATCCAGCAGATCGTCCTGAAACAGATGGTCGACGTTCTCCAGAAGAATCCGGAAGATCCGATGGGAAAACTCATGGAAGTTCAGAAGTCGGCCGAGAAACTGGGGAACGAGGAAGTGACGCAGTTCGCGGCATGGAACGTCCACTACTTCCATTTCTTCCGCGTGAAGCTGCGTCAGGCGGGGCGTGATGCGGACTACGATGCGATGAGCGAAGATTTCGTGAAGCTCGTGCGGGTCGGTACGAAGATGCGCGCTTTCCGTACGGAGACGCTGGTGAATACGGTCCAGTTCTCGATGTATTTCGCGAGTATGCTGGATGAAGCGCACTCGAACGCACTTCTGGAAGCCGTCACGGAAGCCCTGAAGAGCAGCTCGGAACCGTGGGCACCGCAGGCGCAGGCTCAGCTCGCCGGGAAACTTGCGCAGATGAAGCTGCCGGGAAATCCGCTGGTCCTTGAGGCGGAAACGCTGGACGGCAAGCCGGTCAAAATTCAGGATTTCGTCGGAAAAACGGTCCTCGTGGACGTTTGGGCGACCTGGTGCGGTCCGTGCTGCGCGGAAATTCCGAATATGCGCAAGGCGTACGACGCATTCCATGACGCAGGGTTTGAGATCATCGGATTGAGTGTCGATTCCGACCTGGAACGGCTCAAGACTTTCGTGGAGAAAGAGCAGCTCCCGTGGATCGTCGCGGTGGAAAATATTCCGGAAGGTTCCGAGATCCAGAGTTTCTCGGACCGCTACGGCATCACGGGGATCCCCACGATGTTTCTGGTCGGTGCGGATGGAAAAGTCCTTACGGTGAAGGCTCGCGGACGTCTGATGGAACTGCTTGCGGAGATCTATCCGGAAGCTGCCGCAAAAGCCGCGGAAGCCGAACGGAAAGCCGCCGAGGAGCTTGAAAAGTCGCTGAAGCTGGATGCTCCGGAGGCGGAGGCTCTTGAAAAGGCACTGGATGAGGACACTTCGTCTCAGTCCATGAGCACGACGGAAGAAGCTGCCGCGGAACCGACTCCGGCGGTTTTGGAGGAGTTCTCGAAACTTCCGGAATCAGCGGGACTGGATGCGATGCGGAACTTCCTTCTCCAGTGGGACCAGCGTGCCTACGAGGTCCAGACGGCTCTGTCGCAGATGGATGAGTCGAGTGCGTTCGCGCTGTTTCAGAAGATCATGAAAGTGCGCGGTCAGGCTGCGGACACGCTCATCGCGGATCCGAACGCCGGCGCGGAAGATCTGAAATTGGCCGTCGATGTGAAGTCGGGCGTCATTCTGTTTCTGAATCAGCAGACGATGGACCTTGCGCAGGCGAATGCCGATTTTGATGCGCTCGTGAAGACGCTGGATGCCCGGAATGCGCAGGAAGCCGTCGTTCAGGCGCAGGTCGCGCAGCTGATGGGGACGTCCCATTTCGCGGCGAAGATGCCCGGTCTGGAAGAAATGGAGCAGAAGCTGGACCGTCTGGCGGAGATCTGCGTTCGTGCGAAAGCGGCGAAGTGCATGGATGGCGACATGATGGGACATTTCATGCAGATGGTCGTTTATGCGAATGACGTCGGGGTCACTCCGGAGAAGATCAACCGGACCTGTGCGGCTCTGCGCGATGCGGTCGTCGCGACGGGAGATCCCCAGCTTCTGAACACGGCAGACTTTCTGACCGGGATGGCGCGCCGTGCGACGCTTCCGGGAAAGAAAATGGAGCTGGTCGGCGTGACGCTGGATGGTCAGGAAGTCGACATTCAGAAAGACTACGCGGGGAAAGTGGTGCTCGTGGACTTCTGGGCGACGTGGTGCAATCCGTGCGTCATGGAACTCACGAATCTGGAGCGCGAATACTATGCGAAGTACCATGAAAAGGGATTCGAGATCCTCGGATTCAGCATCGACGTGGACCGGAACCAGCTTCGCGCATTCCTTGAACGCCGCAAGCTGCCGTGGCAGACGATCCTGCAGAAGGACGGTGCGGTCGGCTGTGAGGAACCGGTCTACTATTATGGGATCCAGGCGATCCCGTGCCTGATCCTCGTGGGACCGGACGGAAAAGTCATTCGCGAGATCCCGACGATGCGCCGGGATGAAGTTCTCGCGGAAGAGCTGAAGAAGATCTACGGCGAATGATGAAGTTTTTCTCAAAATTGGGCCGTGAGGTCTGATTTTGAGGCGGAATGGAGTGAAAGACACGGGATCGCTGATCTCGTGTTTTTCGCGCTTTAAAGAAACGTCCTGGATCGGGACGCAGATTTTTTCCTTTGGGAGACGCGGAGTTTCTTTCATGAAGATCATTTTGACGCTTGAGCAGTTTCCTGTTTTTTGGCCGGGCGCTTACGGAAACAAAACGCAGAGTATGCCGGGGCTGGACGCATTCACTCTGGAAAGTACGGTCTTCGACCGGGCGTACAGTTCCCGAGCGGATGGGCTTGAGACGCTTTTTCAGCTTTGGGAGTCCTGCGATTTTTCGGCGGAACGGTTTGCGGGAAAGAAGGTCTTTCTTTCGGATCTGCCGGTGGATGCTCCCGATTTCTTTGATGCCGGGAAGACGGTGGACTCCGGGATGTTTTTTTCGCGGGAGATTTCCGAAATGCTGGATCCTGCGGAAATGGCGGAGGCTGAAGTGCACGGACTGGAGGACATTGGGCTGGTTTGGGTCCATTTTCAGAACTGGACGCTTGAAGAGCTTGATGTCTGGCTGATGAATGAGGCGAACCGGAATCGCATTTTGGCCATTCTTGGAACCAGCGGAGAACTTCCGGACGGAGATGTGCGTCTCTATTCTTCAGAGGTCCAGCTTCCGTGGTGGATCCGTTTTTCGGAGCCGTCTTTTGCGGGAACGCGTTCCCGGGAGCTCGCGGCGGACCGTGATTTCCAGAAGATCCTGGATGCGGGAAATCCGGATGAAAAGTACCGGGAAAATCTTTTGATCCTGGCGGAGAATGCACGCTGGGCGCTCGTGACGGAGGAGTGGTTTTTGACGGGGTTTGAGTCGGAGAAACCGGCGGAATGCGGAGACGGCAGTTTGGGAGACTCGGATCTGGAAGACGGCGGCGGGGAAAACGCTCCGGAACTCTACTTCAAACCGTCCGACTGGTGGGACCAGAATGACGTCGCGAGCCGGTGCTTTGATGAAGTGCAGGAGCTTCTGCGGCTGCGGGACTCGCTGACCTGAAAAAGACGCGCAGACGAAAAAAACGCGCAGACGAAAAAGACGCGCAGACTTGAAGAGACTGCGTTTTCCGGAAAACGGCGTTCAGGAGTAGAGGAAACGGAAATTCTGTGCCTGCGTCAGGCGGCGAAGGATCTCTTCCTGAAGCGGGAACGTCAGCTCGAAGCGGATCCCGCGCGGGGTCTCGTGGAACTCATGGACCGGCTCCAGATCCGTCCAGCCGTAGGCGCGGAAAACGACGGATTCGTTTACCGTCTTGAGTTCCCGGAGCGTCTCAAGTTCCGGAGCGGGATCCTGCGGATCATGGAAACGGTTCAGGAGTGCCGTCAGGCCGCACTGCCGGCGTCGGCAGAGTTCGCTTCGCAGTTCAAAGAAACGGAGATCCGCCAGTTTGAGTTCCGGAAGCGCGAACGTGTCGAAACAGTTGGTGGGTGAGTAGCGGAGTTCATTTCCGAGAGAACTGCTCGTTTCGCGGACCCACGTTTCATGCACGCCGGAGTTGAGGACCGCCAGAAGCTCCGGTGATTCGGTTGGGAAAAGGATCGCGGATTCGGAGTAGACCGCATCGGTTGGGACCCAGACAGGTGAGAGGAATTTCGTGTGCCGCGTCTGGATGAGGAGTTTTTCCAGCCGTTTTTCCTGGATCGTTTTCATCAGAACGGGCCGTTTGTCGCCGAAATGCCACCAGCGTTCCCGATGCGCGGCTCTGCGGGCACTTTGACGGACGGGCAAAACACGTTCCCGGACGATCGAAAGAGCCAGCGGGTACTCTTCCGCCTGCTCGAGCGTCAGGTCGCGGAACGAGATGACGCATCGCCGAGGCGTCATTTTCATGGGATCCGGTGCGGAGAAAATGTCGTCGCCGGTGAAGTAGGGAAGGACGACTTCCCGGTACTTTTCGTCTTTTTCCCAAAGATCGCGGGCTTCCTCCATCGTGAGGATGAACCCTTTCGCCGCCAAAACGCATCCCTGGTAGCAGAGTGTCTCGTTTTCAGGAAAACGATAGGATGTCTGCGTCGAGTCCAGGTGCTTCAAAGACGCAAAAATGCGGGGCACGCGGATCCCGTTTAGGATGGGAACGAGCTGTGGAGAACGCGGTTTTCCTTTAGGAAAGAACAGATGGATCGCCGTGACGTGGACGGCCGCATTTCCGTGCCAGGGAAAGGAGTCGACCGAGTAGATCTCTCCGCCGCGGGCAAGAATGGGATCCAGCCCGGTCTTGCGGGAATCTCCTTCCGCGATCGTGTTGGTCGTGAGGAAACCGCAGACGCCTCCCGGTTTCAGAAAACGCTCGGCAAGATGAAGAAAATAGACGCTCAGGTCTGCATTTCCGCTTGCTCCGGGAAGGAATTCCTGTGTGAGGTACTGAAAATACGCGTCGCCAAGCACTCTTCGGATCTTTCGGCCTCCGAGGTAGGGCGGGTTGCCGAGGATGGCGTCGAATTTTGCGTTTTCTTCCGGGATCGGCAGTTTCAGACTGTCGGTGCAGAGCAGATCTTCCTCAAGTGCGCGTTCCGCGGTCTCCTCATAGGGTGCGCAGAATCGTTTCAGGACCAAGCGCGAAATTTCGACTGCCTGCGCATCGATATCGGCTCCAAAAAGGCAGTTTCTTGCGATTTTTGCCGGGATCTCCGGATCCCAGCCATTCTGCGTGCAGAGAAATTTCGTCAGCTGGAAGCAGGTCTCCAGAAGAAAAACGCCGGCTCCCAGCGCAGGGTCAAAGATCCGAATCTGAAGGATCTCTTCCGAATTTTTGGGCGAGCCGTCTTCCCGAAAAAGGTGAGGGCGCAGCGTTTCCTTCACGATTTTGGCCGCGGTCTCCAGCGGCGTGTAGTGCATCCCGACCCGGGCAGGCAGGGCAGGATCTTCTTCTTTGGACGCGGCGGTCTGTTCTTCGTAGGCGTAGCCGATCTGCGCCAGCTCTCTGCGCAGCTCCGCGAGACGTTTCAGTTCGGAAGAAGCGTCTTCTTTTTCAGACGAAACGGCGGACTTTTTCGAAAGATCGGCGTTTAGGTCCATGGGTGCCTCATACTTTATCGCGGAAGATGAAAAACACGGCACCCAGAATGCAGAGCGCGGCCCAGAGGTAGTTCCACGTCAGCGGTTTGTGCATATAGAAAAGCACGAACGGCACGAAAACGCTCAGGCTGATGACTTCCTGAAGGATCTTCAGCTGCGGAAGCGTCAGGAAACCGTTTCCAAGCCGATTCGCCGGCACCATGAGCGAGTACTCAAACAGTGCGATGCACCAGGAAAGCAGGACCACCTGCCAAAGCGGGGAATTCGCATGATTTTTCAGGTGCGCATACCACGCAAACGACATGAAGGTATTCGAGCAGATGAGCAGAAAAACGACCAGGTAAAATTTCATGATGGTGTCCTGAATTGGATTCGCTAAAATACCGAACTGCAAAGGAACCGGGGGACGAATGGTCCCGTTCCTCTGCAGTTCATGGTGTCCGAAATGGGGAGGGATCAGTAGGCTTTCGCCATCTTGACGACCGCCTTGCAGATCTTGTCCGCCTCTTTCTTTGTCGGAGCCTCCGCAAAGATCCGGATGATCGGTTCCGTATTGCTCGGCCGGACCAGAAGCCAGCTGTTTTTCCACGTCAGACGCAGACCGTCCTGTTCGTCGGTCCCGGCATCCGGATATTTGGCGCGGATCTCATCGTAAAGCGGCTCGAGGCAGTTTCGCGGGATCTCCGCTTTCGCTTTCGCCAGATAGTATTGCGGCAGTTCCGCAGCCAGCGCACTCACTTTTTTGCCCGTTTTGGCCATCAGGTCCAGCACGAGAGCCATTCCGAGGAAACTGTCCCGCACGAAACCGACTTTCGGATGGATCGGTCCGCCGTTGCCTTCACCGCCGAAAAGGGCGCCGACTTCCAGCATTTTGTCGACGACGTTCGCTTCTCCGACCGCGCTCATGAAGTATTTCGCGCCGAATTGAGCCGCGATGTCGCGCGTCATCATACTGGTGGAACAGTTCGTCACGACGGGGCCTTTTTTCCCGTTCTGGAAGAGATCGAGCGCACAGAGAGCCACCGTGCATTCCTCTCCGATGTACGTTCCGTCTTCCGCCAAAATCGCAAGCCGGTCGGCATCCGGATCCTGGCAGAATCCGACGTCCGCCTGATTTTCCGTCATGAGCGGGCA
Organism: uncultured Planctomycetaceae bacterium; assembly: GCA_964599445.1. Lineage (GTDB taxonomy): Bacteria > Planctomycetota > Planctomycetia > Pirellulales > Thermoguttaceae > RGIG3701. Next base: position 14,630 of record CAZRGJ010000006.1, read on the forward strand.
GATGGTCTTCAGATTTTCTTCCGTCGGTTCCGGCGTGTGCGCGAATTTCCCGTCCGGCTTCTCTTTCGTGTCCGTAAAGGTCAGCGTGCACCCCAGTGCCTTCATCAGGACCGGCGCAAGGACGCTTCCCGCCCCATGATTGGAGTCCAGCAGAACATGGAATTTCTGCTTTTTGATCGCTTTTGCGTCCACCAGTTTCAAAATCGCGTCAATGTGCGGTTTCTGAAAAACGGCGGGTTTGGGGAGCTGCGGGACTTCTTCCTGAATCTCCTCCTCGCCTTCCGCTTCCGTCTTCGCCTCGAACTCGGAATTAATGACGAATTCCTCTTCCTTCAGGGTCCTGTAGAACCGTTTGACCCGCTCACCGCTCTCTTTCGGAATGACGCGCCCTTCCTCATTGAAGAGCTTCAGACCGTTCCACGGAGCCGGATTGTGGCTTGCGGTGATCATGACGCCGGCCGGTGCTCCCAGATGCCGGATCATGAACCCCAGAGTCGGAGTCGCTGCGGTACCGATGTTCAGGACCTTCACGCCGGCAGCGCGAAACCCGCGTTCCACCTCTTCCGCGATCCAGAGTCCGCTTTCCCGTCCGTCCGATGCGATCAGGACGGTCTTTCCTTCCATTCCGCCCGTTTCGCGATACTTGAAACGGAGAAATTCCGCAAATGCGAAAATATAGCACTGCACGGCTTCCGGAGTCAGAGCGTAACCGGTCTGTCCGCGAAGTCCAGAAACAGAAATGATCAAAGGGGCGGTTTTCTTTTCTTTCATATTTTTATTCCATATTTTACGGAAAAAGGAAGAAAACGGGGAAACTGTCGGATAAAAAATTGGGATAAAAATCAAGACGTGCTTTCAGTATTTCAGCCTGCAAGGGAACTTAGCAACCCGTCGTATTCGGTTTTTCACCTGCCGTCGGTGCTTCAGCACACCCGATCCGGGCGCAGGGAACCTGTTCCGAAATGAAACTGCAAAAAGCCGGAAATAATGAAAGCACGTCACTTGGATGGTTTGATCTTTTTTTGCGGTCTTTCACCGCTCTGAAACCAACAAACAGTTACGTTTCTCTGAACGATCAATAAATAGTCAGGTTTTTGAAAATCTCCTGGGGGTCAAAGGCACAAAATTGGAAAAAACCGATTTTCTGCCGGGATGCGGTCTTTCAGCATCCCCTGAAACCAGGACCGGAACGGATTCGTTGGATTTTCATGCAGGACTCCTTTCGGGAACTGACACTCGGAAACGGATTCCGGGATACTCAAACTTTCCCAGGCAGCTTCGGTGACCTCCTTCAATGCCTGAGAGTCAGGATCCAACCCAAATTTTCAGGAACGACTAATTATCGGGGAGCCTTTCATCTTCCCCAACGGACCGGACACTTCCAGTCAATTTTCCTGCGAAGTCAAATAAATCGCCGGATCACCCGTGCGTGAAAGATATGGTGCAGGAAATCGGGATGTGCCGCGGTTCGGACCTCAAACTCTGATGGAATGGCCGAACGATCCTTGATCATGCCGCAATTTCGGCGTTTTTTCCACTGCGCCGTTTGTTTGGACCGCGCCCGGGATGGGTCCGAGATCCCTGCGGGGAAACATTCGACCCGAAATGGGACCTCCGGCGTTCGCGGACATCTGAGGATCTTGCGATCGGACGGGACCGATCCATCCATTTGTCGTTTCTAATGTTTTTATCGTCGGAAAACTTTTGGACTCTCTTCTTTTTTTTCATGAAAAAAGAAAAAAATCTTCTTTCTTTCTCCGACAAGAAACAGTCGTCAACATTTTGCCTGTTTTGCCGATCATGTTCATTTTAATTCTTTTAAGTGGACTGACCAGCCAGCATTCCTCCTGTCGACACATACAGTATTGCACAATTCTTCCAAAAAGTCAAATCCTAAACCTCGAAATTTGGAGATTTTTCCTGAAATTTTTAAAATTTTCACCGGAATGCACCCAAATGAAACGAAAAAATGAATTTTGAGCCGTTTCTGAATGCCAAAACTCTCTTTTTCGGTTGGAAAACCGGGGGATCTCAAGACGCGCCTTCCCCCCTTGACTTTCTGGTTTCGAGCTGGTATATTGGGAAAAGTGTTTGGAATATGCCGAATTTTTTCGGACCTGCCCAATTTTAAAATTCATTCCGACCTTTTGGGATCTGTTTTGAGGCAAACTATGAAACGAATTTTTTTCATGAATCCATTGGAGATGGCTTTTTCATTCCTGCTTTTGCTTCTGCTGCTTTCCGTTTCCGCGGTCTCGGCACAGGAGACTGCCGGTCAGCGTTTCGTTTACGGACTGGCACAGTACGAGCAGAAAGTCGTTCTGGAATTCGCGACTCCCGAGGAAGCGCAGGCTGCGGAACTCACGAAACTGGAAATGCCGGTCGGCAAGACTCTCGCGGTGAGCGGACGGTGGGATGATTCCAGCGGCGAGCACTTTTTCATGTCGAAGACCATGGCGGAAAATGGATGGAAGGGGACCTTCTTCCTCAATAAATGCGGCGAAAACTACGTCAAAAACGTCGTTTCGCAGATCATTGCGGACGGAAACTCCGTCGGCGTGCACACCCTGCGGCATCCGCATCTTGAGGAGGTCGTGCCGAACCGGATGTTTGAAGAGATCCTGGGGAACCGGATCGATCTGGAGTGCAAAACGGATCTGTGTGCCTCGACGTTTACGTTCCCGTTTGGACTGGGGCGCGATACGGAAGCGTCGCTGACCACCGCGGCAGAACAGGGGATCGCTCTGAAACGCTGCGGACTGCTCGGCGGCCCGGAGACGATCAATATGGCGGAGCGAATGGGACTGAAGCCGGAAGAGTTCGTTTCTCCGTACCGTTTCGCGGCGGATGACCGAAATCCGAATCTCGAGACGTTCGAGAAGGGGTGGAAAAACGGCATCGCGCAGATCGAAGCCGGCCGTTCGACCGTGGGACCGTACATGGCGCTGGGGACGCATTCCTGGCAGAGACACACGCACAAGGACGGCTTTGAGCGTCTGAGCCGGATCTTGGCGACGCAGTCGGGAAAAAAGGAGATCTGGTACTGCACGTGCAATGAATTCACGGCATGGCGTCTGAATTACGTCTGGGCGCAGGTCTGCGGGAAGAAAGTGGATGGGAACCGGGCGGAATTCACGATCCGAAGATTTGAGCCGCAGGAACTCGGCGCAGTCGTCGATCTTGGCCTGAAGGCCGTCCCGACGCCGAAGAAAGCGGAATGCGCGTGCGGAAAAACGCTCAGCATTTCCGAAGACGGAGGCTTCATGCTTCCGAATGCCGCAGAGCAGGAACTTCCGAAGAAGATCGACCGGATCGACAATCCGGCGAATGCGCCGGCAGATCAGGCTGCGGAAAGTGCGGAATTCCCCGGCTTGAAGATCGGGGCAGAGATGGATATGGAGAAGAACGTCCTGACGGTCTTCCTCGCGAACGAGACGGGGAAAACGCTCACGGACGTCAAAGGCCAGGTCCGCCTCCCGCTGAAATGGAAAGGTGAGAAACCGAACTGGTTCGTTGAGAAAATCGAGTCGGGAAGCCAGGTCCTTTTGACGCTCGAGCCGGGCGAGATGGAAACGGACGCGCGTTTCGGAACGTACGGTCTCCTGATCGATGTGCAGTGCGATTTCCGTCTGGATGGTCAGACCGGGCGCATCCACAGTACCGTGACGGTCGATCAGCCGGCCCCGTAAAGAAAACCGCAGACTTTCAGTCGGCAGGAAAACGAAAAAGCACGAGTCAGAGAGGCTCGTGCTTTTTTCTGCTTTCTTTATCGCGTTTTACGCAGGGTCAGTTTTCGTTCCCTTCGCAGCCGCAGCCGCAGTTTTTCGGTTCAAGACCCGGCCAGATGTGCCCCATTTTCTCGACTTTCGTCCGAATGTAGGCTTCATTGAACGGATTGATCTCTCCCAGAATGCGGACCTGCTCCGTGACGGTCAGATCGAAACTATTGTAGATGAACGCGTCGACCTTCTTCGGATTGTTCGTCAGCAGACGCATGTGCGTGATCCCGAGATCTTTCAGGATCTGAAGTCCCACGCCATAGTCGCGGCTGTCCGCACGATGTCCGAGCGCCAGGTTGGCTTCCACCGTGTCGAGTCCCTGTTCCTGCAGCTTGTACGCCTTGATCTTCTCCGCCAGTCCGATGCCTCGGCCTTCCTGCGGGAGGTAGATCAGGTATCCGTAGCCGTCTTCTTTCATTCTTTCCAGCGATTTGAGCAGCTGGTCGCCGCAATCGCAGCGCAGCGATCCGAGCAGGTCGCCGGTGAAGCAGGAAGAGTGCATCCGGACGAGCGGATTTTCCGCGATCTCCGCGTTTTTCGCAGTTTCTTTCGATCCGATCTGAATGACGACCGGCTCCATGCTCTCGTACTTGACGCCGTAAGCGTAAATGTGGCCCGGTCCGTATTTCGTCGGAAGGTTGGCGTCGGCGATGCGGTAGATGAGCTTTTCGCGGGAGCGGCGGTAGCGGATGAGTTCTTCGATCGTCGAGTATTTCAGGTCAAACCGGTGCGCGATCTCGACCAGTTCATCCCGCGATGCACGATTTCCGGATTCGTTGAGGATCTCGCAGCAGACCGCCGTCGGAGTCAATCCCGCGACCTTCATCAGGTCCACCGAGGCTTCCGTGTGGCCGGCACGGCGCAAAACGCCGCCTTCTTTTGCGATGAGCGGGTAAATGTGTCCGGGACGGGTAAAGTCGGAAACTTTGGAATTCGGGTTGGAAAGCGCCTTGATGGCGACGGCCCGTTCCTGTGCCGTGATCCCGGTCTTCGCTGTGATGTGGTCTACCGCGACCGTGAACTGGGTGGAGAGCGGGGCCGTATTTTCACGGACCATCGGTTCCAGTTCCAAACGCTTGCAGTCGTCCGGAAGCATCGGGACACAGACGAGTCCGCGTCCGTGCGTGATGCAGAAATTCACCAGCTCCGGAGTCGCAAACTGCGCGGCAAAAATGAAGTCGCCTTCATTCTCGCGTTCTTCATCATCCATCATGATGACGATTTCACCTTTGGCCAATGCGGCCGCCGTTTCGTCGATAGTCGAAAATTTCATGATTTTTTTCATGGAATGCTAAAAAAAGGAACTGCACCATATTCTTTCGGGCAGCAGAACGGGATTTTCCTTTCATTCTACCATAAATTGAAAAAATTTCAAGAAGGGTGGAAAATTTTTCAGGCCCGCCAAACTATTTTTTGTTCCGAAGCCACTCGCTCACCACCCAGCCGACGCGTGCCGCGGAGAGCGGCGAACATTTGTCCGGCGTGTCTTCGTGAGTGTGCCAGAATTCGTAGTCCAGGTCGATGATGTCCACGACCGGGATCTTGCCGAACTCGTAGAGGTACAGATGGTCATCCGTGATGAAAGTGCCGATCTGCGGGACGAATTCACGCACACCGAGCTGCTTCGCCGTGTTCCAGATCTCGCTCTGGATCATGCGGATCCGCTGATTTTTGAAGGAAAAGGCTTCCTTCATCAGAAGAACGTCCTGCTGCGTGACGAGATCCAGAAGAACTCCCGCAGAGTACGTAAATCCGCGTTTTGCCGGACTTTGGGAGGCATAGACCCGCCCGAAATATTCGGAACCCCAGCAGAATCGTTCGTTGGGGAGAAGCCGTCGGCTTGGCCGGAACATGAATTCCTCGGCATCGAGCATCACGATGTCCACGCCGTAGCGGGTCTGCTCTTTGGCCAGAATTTCCGGAAGACTCTGCGCAAGGACCATCAGAATGCCGATCCCGCCCGCGTTGTCTTCGGCACCGACGAACGGAAGATCCTGCATGTGGGACGGATTCGCGGTCGGAAGCGGGAGCGTGTCGTAGTGTGCGCAGAGAAGGATCCGCTCTTTCCGTTCCGGTCTCCAGCGGAAAATGAGGTTCATCCCGTCGACTTTTTGAGTCGGACTTCCAGGATACGGAAACCGAAATGCCTGCTTCTGCACTTCGGCTCCGCATTGCGTGAAATGACGGATCAGGTATTCCTGCTGCTTTTTCATCCCCTCGGACCCGGACGGACGCGGACCAATGGCGCAGAGTTCCGTCAGGTACTGATGCGCAAGCAGACCGTCAAACGGGATCTCTTCCAGCGGGCGTTCTGCCGGGATCGCGGGTTTTTCGACTTCACGCTCTTCTTTACCATCTTCTGCAGAGGCGGGACCGGCGTCTGTCCGGACTGTTTCCGCCGAAGGGGAATTTTCCGCCGTGATCCGGGTGGAAAAACCGTTTCCTGAACCAGAGTCCATACCGGAAAACGGCATGAAAGCAGGAAGCAGAAATCCGGCTAAAAGTCCGAGCGGAAGCAGGATGAAGCACAAAAGTTTCTTTTTCATGGAATGGCCTCTTGAGGTTCGGACCGGTCGGCAAGATACCGGAGGATCTGCACGAGAATGATCCCCGTGAACATGCACCCGAATGTGTACATCGCGCAGCAGAGCGCGACTTCCGGCTGCGTTTTGAAGTAAATGCCCGCCAGCATGACGCCGAGTCCCGCGTTCTGCATCCCGACTTCTACCATGAGTGCGCGTACTTTCCGCATATCGAGCCTCATGAGTTTCGCAGCCAAAAATCCGGCCGCGTAGCCTCCGAAGTTCACGAGAAGCATCGGAGCGGCCATCTGCATCGGGAAGCTCTTGCCGCGATTGCCCGCTACCGCACACGCAATGATCAGAATAATGACCAGATTCGCGGTGATCTCGCCGAAATTCTGCGCGAAACGGTTCCACCGTGCCGACACTCGGGCCAGCGAAAAACCGAGACCGACCGGAAGGACGACGGTGAGCAGAAGCGTTTTCGCCATATCGATGACGACCTGACCGTTGAAGTAGGTCTGATTCGCGCTGTCCGTGCAGCCGAAGTACGTTCCGAGGACCGCGATCGCGAGGTAAAGCGTCAACGGCACGACGATCGGAGAAAGGAGCGTCGCGGACGTCGTCAGACCTACCGAGTAGCTGACGTTTCCCCGCGCGATCATCGTGAGCATATTCGACGCCATCGCTCCCGGCACGCACCCGACGAGTATCATGCCGATGAAGTACGGTCCCTCAAGCCCGAAAATGCACGAGGCGAGAAACGCAAGAAGCGGCATGGAAAGGTACTGTGCGCACGTTCCGCCCGCGACCTGCGGCCACTGTTTGGCGACGGAGCGCAGTTCTTCGACCGGAAGGAGCGAGCCGATCATCAGCATCGTCAGCGCGATGTAGATCTCGGCCATGCTGATCCGGAAGATCCCGCAGTCGAACGACGGCTGGATAAACGGATCGAAACCCAGTCCGAAATTGGGCCAGTACCATGCCAGGACGCACGTGAGCGTGAGCCAGATAAGGAGAAATTTGGTTAGGAGCTTGCGAAACATGATTCATGGACCGGCAGCTTTCCGCGAACTGCACATTCAGCTGTTCAGCTTTCAGCACGGCCGCTTTACCGCCGGTCGGAAAATGGAAAAAGGGAAATCTGGGGAAATGGGGCTGAATTTTAAAATTCACGAAATGAAAAACGGGACCAGACGCTGACTTCAGGCCGGGTCCCGTTCGAAAATGGGATCAAAGTTCCGACGGAGCCTTCGCGCCGGTCTGGAATGCCGTGATGTTCAGGTCGATGAACTTCGGTTTGACGCATTCGCGGATCGCCTGTTCCCAGATCTCGGGCGTCAGGTTCTCAAGTTTCGTCGAAAGTGCGCCGAGAAGCACGACGTTCACGCACTTCGGATTTCCAAGTTCCTGCGCGATGCGGTTCGCGTCGAGATAGACGAGATTTTTGAAGGACTTTTTCAGGATCTCCTTCGCGTTTTCCGGATAGACCGCGCTTCCGGAAGAGACCGTCGTCGGGATGATGACCTGACTGTTCACGACGGCGAGACCGTCGGGAGAAAGGAAGTCGGCGTAGCGGAGCGCTTCGATACGCTCAAGCGACATGAGGACGGTTGCCTCACCTTTGGAGACGAGCGGACTGAAGACCTTTTCGCCATAGCGGATCTGTCCGATGACCGACCCTCCGCGCTGTGCCATGCCGTGCACTTCGTTAGTCTTCACGTCGAAACCGGCAAACCCCGCGGCTTTCTCAAGAATTTCACTCGCGAGCAGGATCCCCTGACCGCCGACACCGGCGAGAACGATACTGGTAGTTTTATTCATGGTTTATTTCCTTAAAATTTTAATTTGTTCCAAATAGAGCGTATTTGGTACTTTCTGCTTCTATTCGTTTTTTAGCGATTTCATGGTATTGAGGATCGATCTCAAAACCGAGGAACTTTCTTTCCGAACGCATTGCTGCGATCAGTGTCGTTCCGCTTCCGCAAAATGGATCGCAAACTAATTGACCGGGCATCGTGACGGTTTCAATAAGCAGCTGCATTAAACAAACCGGTTTTTGTGTTGGATGAAGTCCGGTATCCTCTTTTGCTGCTGGAATCGAAAATATATTATCCGGATGTTGGGTCCAATGGACGAAAGCGGTTTCATTATAGGCTCCGACATGATTTGTGACCATATTGGAAGCAATCGTTCCTCCAACTGGATACGGTTTTGTGAACCACAAAATCGGTTCAAAACGAGGCCGTAAATTTCCGACTCGCCAACCGGCCCATTCTTTTGCAGAAATCAGATCTCCGCGTCTTTCAAAAACGATACTGATCCTCTGCGCCCGATGCGGAGCCTTCATTTTATCCCATGCCAGCATATCGCGCCATGTGAAACCGGAGTCTTCCATGGCACAAATACAGCGGTGAGCCAGGCGTCTTCCTGCACAAATGAAAACAGAAGCTCCCGGTTTCAGGATCCGAAACCATTCCGTACTCCAGCTTAAACACCACTGATAGTACTGGATCGGGATTTGACGATCTGCTTCAGACCAGTCGTTAAGCGGTTTGCCGCGTTTTTTGAAAACGGCACCTGCTTTTTCCTGTGCCGGACTGCTTCCCAAAAAGGCACTGTTGGTATTTTGGTGAAGCACATCCCAATCCTCTGCACCGATCCCATAGGGAATATCGCTGAGGATCAGATGTACAGATTCCGAATCAACATCTTTGAGACGCTGGATCGAATCACCAAGTATCAAACTGTTTTCAGGAATGCTCATTTTCCGTATCCAATTCAGGAAGTCTTCTAATGAAATCTTCGATCACTGCGATCTTCAACTCTATTTTAAGAGTCGAAAGTAATTCTTCCACGGCTTTTTCTCTGGAATAATTTTGGATCTCTGTGATCCTTTCCTCCCAAAATTTGACTTCCTGCCCGCTTCGGAGTTTCAGCCTGATCTGAAATTGGGAAAGTGCCTGCTTCCAATCTTCCCATTGCAGACCCACTGCTGAACAGAAAATTTCACGGTCTGCATTCAGGAAATTCTGCCGTTTTTTTGTGTCGGCATGAAATGTCTGCCGGGAAATTTCAGAAGAACTGTTCCATATCCGGGTCAGATCGAGCCTGGAATTTTCCTGGAGCTGATTTCGCAGCAAAAAATGCAAATGTTCCCAACTTAAAAGGCAGACATTGGAATCAAGTGCCTGCTTATAGATTTGGCTTTCCTTCCGGGGAACTGAAAGTACGGACAAACCAGGATGGCGAAATCTGCATTGCCGCGCCATTGACTGAGAGCCAAAACTTTGAAATCTTTCTGATTTTTGGCTGTTCTGCTCAAACGAAACGTTTTGGCATCCGCTGCGAATGAGTAGCCATAGGTCGGACTGTCCCCAAAAACATCCGCACTGTCGGCTCGTTCCTGAAGAACAAAGGAATGCAATCCAAGACGCCGGAAACACTCACAGAGTACGATGTCCGAGGTTTTAGCAAACAGCTTTTCCTCTGTTGAGTCGTGAGGGACCTTTTCAGGAATGACTCCGATCTCTTCCAGAATTTTCAGAAAAACAGCATTCGTCATGCCAGAGAGCCGTTTTTGAATATTGACTGCGGCAGCTCTGAATGTTGTGGTCTGTGCCTGCTGGAAAAGAAAGGAAAGTAATTCCTGAAATGCCATCTGGACCTCACTTTCACTCGCTGATCGCGCCGAATTTGCAGACCTGATTGCACAGGGAGCAGCCGTTGCAGGAAAGCGGGTTGATCGTCGGTTTGTTTTTGTCCGTGCACTCGATCGCCGGGCAGCCCGTCTTCACGCAGACGCGGCAGTTTTTGCATTTTTCCGGGTCGATGCTGCGGACATTGCCGACGCGCTCTTTCATGATCAGAACGCACGGGCTTTTCGAGATCAGGAGCCACGGTTCGTCCGATTCCGTCGATTTCTTCAGGATGGCCGTGGTCTCCTCGAAGTTGAGCGGATCGAATGCCGCGATATTCTTCATGCCGCACGCTTTTCCGATCGCCGCGATGTCCGCCGCGTCGGAGGCTTCCCCCATAAGCGTCTGGCCGGTGCCGGGATTGTCCTGATGTCCGGTCATGGCGGTGATCCGATTATCCAGAACGATGACCGTGCAGTTCGCTTTGTTCCACGCGATGTTCAGCAGCCCCGTGATCCCGGAGTGGAAGAACGTCGAGTCGCCCAGAACGCCGACGACCTTGCGTTTCTGACCGCTCTGCGCCATACCGTGCGCCATGGAGAAGCCGGTCCCCATGCAGATGATGGTGTCCAGCGCACTCAGCGGAGGCTGAACGCCGAGCGAATAGCAGCCAATGTCGCCGACGACGTCCACATCGAATTTTTTCAGTGCGTAGAAGATCCCGCGGTGCGGACAGCCGGCACAGAGCGTCGGCGGACGGTTCGGCAGCGGGGCGTCGGCCATATTCCGGCAGCTGGCGCACGGCTGGTACTCGGTCCCTTCCAGCTTCGCTCGGGAAACGCGCAGCACATCGGCGGAAAGTTCCCCGATATTCGGGACGAATTTCTTCCCTTCGCACGCGATCCCGGCCGCTTTCATGTTCACTTCGGTGAAGTCTTCCACTTCTTCCACGACCAGGACTTTTTCCACACTGTCGGCAAACTCGCGGATCAGTTTTTCCGGAAGCGGCCACGCGCAGCCAAGTTTCAGGACGGAGGCTTCCGGGAAGACTTCCTTCACGTACTGGTACGCGATCCCTTCCGTGACGATACCGAGTTTTTCCGAGCCTTTTTCGATCCGGTTGATGCCCCATTTGTCCGAGTTGTCCGCCTGGATCTGCTGAAGACGTTCCTCAACGGCGAGACGCCGCTGACGGGCAAACGCCGGGATCAGCACGCAGTTTTTCGGGTCTTTCTGGAAACCGATCTCTCGGTCCGGCATCTGACGCTCACCCAGTTCGACGAGCGAGCGGCTGTGGCTCACGCGCGTGGACGTGCGCAGAATGACCGGCGTCCGGTACGTTTCCGAGATCTCGAACGCTTTTTTGAGAAAATCGCGAGCTTCGGCAGAATCCGCAGGTTCCAGCACCGGGACTTTCGCCAGCCGGGCGTAGTGGCGGGAATCCTGCTCGTTCTGCGAGGAGTGCATTCCCGGGTCGTCCGCGACGATGACCACCAGCGCACCGGGCGTTCCGGTATACGCGATGGAGAGGAGCGGGTCGGCGGCCACGTTCAGACCGACGTGCTTCATCGTGACGCACGCACGCGCACCGGCCATGGCGGCTCCGGCGGCGACTTCGAGAGCGACCTTTTCATTCGGCGCCCATTCGCAGCGGAACGCATCTTTGTAGTGTTTTGCGCAGTTTTCCAAAATCTCGGTGGACGGTGTGCCGGGGTATCCGACCGCGAGGGTGACGCCGCCTTCGTACATTCCGCGGGCGAGCGCTTCGTTTCCTGAAAGTAATTGTTTCATGGGTTTTCCTGAATAGTGGATTTGAAAGAAGGAGAACGCCCCTTCTGTCGAAAATAAATTTCCCTTACGTTTCATTATAGTCAGATTTTCTGTTTCGGCAAGGGGGAATCTTTACTGTTTGGCAGAGTTTTCAGTACTTTTTTGGAGATGGTCTGCCGATTAAAAACAAAGAGTGGGAAAATGGGATATTTGGAAAGAAATTGCGGGTGGTTTTTTCTTTTTTTGGAAAAATTTCTCCATGAATTTCAGCAAAAATGATATTTTGGGAGTATACTATAAAAGGAAATCCATTTTAGTTGAGATCGGTATCGAGCCAGGGAAAATAAGAAATGAAAAAGCGTGAATTTTATCGGAACACTGTCCTGACTGCCTGCGCCGCGGCGTTGGTTCCGCTGACGGCTGCGGAGGCGGAGACCGTGACGCTGCTCAAGACCCAGCCGGGCGGAAATTCGTGGAACACGGCATCGTATTGGAGCGACGGAAAAGCTCCGTCTTCCGCGAATGATTATCTCGTGGACGGTCTCCAGCTGCGTACGCCGGACAATACGTCGGCAGCGGGCGCGAACACTTTTGCCGGAAATTCCCTGACGATCCGCGGAGCCAATGCCCAGCTGGTCATGAAAGGGAACGCTTTGGTTTCCGATCTGATCCTGGACGGAGCGAAACTGCGGAACGGCAAGTCTGCGAATGCGACGGTCACGCTGGAGGGAAACATTCAGGTCGTCGGCACTTCGCAGGGGCAGCTCATTTCCTATGAAGGAAGCAGTACTTCAAAACAACAGTCGGACAGCCGGAGTCTGAGAGTGAGTGCGAAGATCTCCGGAGCCGCGGATTCCAGACTGCTCGCAGAGTCCGCGTCGACCGGGAAGATCTGGTTCCTGAACAGCGGGAACGATTTCGCCGGGACGCTGACGGTGGGGGCGGATACGGATCTCTGGCTCTACGAGACGGCCGGAAGTGCGAAAAATGCCGGAACGCTCGGTGCGGATTCTGTTCAGCTCGTCACCTCGCAGACCGCGAAGGTCTACACGGCGGAAGATCTCACGGTCGGGACCTGGACGGCAACATGGCAGAGTACCTCCGGCGTCAAAACGCAGCTCATGCCGAACTCCATCACCGTCTCGAACGTCTGGGAACAGAACGCGCTGCGCATCGCGGGGATCGACGCTCCCATCGGCACGACGGTCACCTCGACCGCTTCAGATCGTGCGCCGAATACGTATTTCATTAAAGCGGGTGCGGATGTGAAGGATACGGTCGGCTGGGATTCGCCGTCCTACTGGGTCACGGGTTCCGCTGACGGTGAGGCCGCGCAGTATTTTCCGACTGTGGGCGATACCATTCACCTGGCGCAAAAAGCTCGCGGAATGAAGAAAGAAGAAGGCGAAACGGAGTATCTTCTGGCGAAATTCTATCTGGACGCAGGCGGTTCTTTTCTGATGAAGAATCCGAATCATGTACTTTGCATTCCGGATCTGATCCTCAACGGCGGCGTACTGTACAACGGATACCAGGACAATACGGCAACCGTTTTGGACGGGCACATTTACGTCCAGGCCGAGAGCAGTTTCTATGCGGAACCGGAACGGACGATCGAACTGCGTTCGGTTCTGGAAGATTCTCCCTCCGGGACGGCGGACCTCCATGTGAAGCAGGACCGCGGAAGCTCGAATGCCGCGTACAAAAAGGCGGTGCAGCCGACGCTTCTTCTGACGGCGGATAATTCCGGGTTCAGCGGCTCGTTCATCATGGAACGCAGCACGTGGCTCAAAACGTCGGCAGACGGCGCGCTGGGGACCGGCGGTTTCACCATGAACGGCGAGAATCAGGTCCAGCTCGGCGGCGTGCAGTCGGTGAAGACCGTCGCGATCACGAACGGCGGCTCGACGGCGCTCAATACGCTGGAGATCTCCGATTCCCTGACGGCGGAGACGGTGGACATTACCGGAAAATCGACGCTCGTGAAGGGGACCGGGACGCTCACGGCTGACCGGATCACCATTTTCCCGTCGGCGGGATACACGAAGCAGGGATTTACCGCGGACGTGACGTTCGAGAACGGTTTCTCGACCGGAGAACTTCGTCTGCGTGCGGCGAATGTCGTCGTTTCCGGCGGTGAGGTCGTCATCGGATCCGATGCCCGCGACACGTCGCTTTCCGTGCCGTATGTGGACTCGGCGTACAATTCGACGGTAAGTCCGCAGACGTACTATAAAACGGCTCTGGACCTTTCCGGGGCGGATTCCGCAGTCATTCAGGTGAAGCATTTCGAGAT
>CAZRGJ010000007.1:0-19784 GCA_964599445.1 uncultured Planctomycetaceae bacterium
CGATGGTCCTCCTCGCCCTCGGACTTGGCGGACTGTTCCTCGTGAGACGGAAACGTTAACCGTTTTCGCATACGGGCCTTCATATTGCCGCCGACTTCGGTTCGATCCGGTTCGGCGGTTTTTTATTGAGTGAAAAGAAAATTTTTTGCTCTTTTTTTAAAAAAAGAGGGCTTTCCCGGTTGATTTTTTTGGGATGCCGGGGTAAAATAAATAGGCGTAAGGGATCGAAAGCCCGTTTACCCGCCAACTTACCTTTTTTCAGGAGTGAAAGACGAATGAAACGACGTGAATTCTTGGCTGCCGGTGCCGCTGCCGCAGCAGTCGCCATGACCAATATTGAACTGAAAGCCGAAGTGACCGACAGCACCTGGGACGGCAAAAGTGCCAATCAGACCGCCAAAGCCCGTCTCTGCCTCGGTTCCCAGCTCGGGATCATTCCGGGGAACTCGGTCGAAGAAAAATTTGCGAAAATGAAGGCCTGGGGCATCGAAGCCGTCGAATTCGGCCATGATGTGGAAGATCCGGAACGCGCGAAATACTACAAAAAACTCCTCGACGACACCGGACTCATTCCGTCCGCAGTCTGCTGGGGTTCGCACGGCGGCGATCTGATGAGCTTCGATAAAGATCGCAAACAGCGCGGTACCGACGCTCTGAAACGTGCCCTGGAAGGTGCCGGGATCATCGGCTGCACGGGCGTCATTTACGTTCCGGCGTTCAATGGCCAGAGTCCGCTGACGAATCAGGAAATGCGCAAAATGCTGCTTGACGATTTCCCGGCTCTCGCCGACTTCGCGGCAGACTGTGGCACGCACGTTACGTTTGAGCCGCTCAACCGCGGTGAAGCGTACTTCCTCCGCCAGGTCGCCGATGGTGCTGCGATCGCCCGCGACATCAACGAACGTTCCGAAAAGAAATGCGGCATGTCCGTCATGGGTGACTTCTACCACATGAGCATCGAAGAAACCGACATGATGGGTGCGTTCATCTCCGGCGGCAAACTCCTGACCCACGTTCACCTTGCCGGCGGTGTTTCCGACCCGCGCCGTACTATCCCGGGTCAGAACAAGAGCCGTTTCGTCGAAGGTTTCCGCGGTCTGAAATACATCGGATACACGGGACCGTGCTCCTTTGAATGCGGTGTCCGCGGCGATCGTGAAGTCGAAATTCCGAAAGCCCTCGAGTTCCTCAAGAAGGAATACGAGCTGGCCGTCATCTGAGTCTGGGTCCGGTTTTGGGCCGGGATCTGAGAAAAATGGGAATTCCCTGACGTGATGGTCGGGGAATTCTTTTTTGCCTGTTCGGCCGCTGGGACCGGCGGGGTAAAAAAACATGAAGTTGGTGCGATCCGCATGGGGATCCCTTTTTGGGTGCTTATCTTCGAGAATGAAAATTTCAGAAAAAAATCAGCGGAAACGCTGGCTTATCTTCATTTTGGGACTCATCGTAAGCGGTTTTGGTGTTGCGTTCAGTACGCAGGCAGGCATGGGAAGCAGTCCCATTTCGAGCGTGCCGTACGTTTTGTCGTTTCTCTGTCCGCTGAGTTTTGGAACGGTCACGTTTGTGGTGAATCTGCTTTTTCTGCTTGGGCAGGTCCTGATCCTGAGACGGGACTTTGACCTTTTCCAGCTGCTTCAGATCCCGATGCTCTTCATCTTCGGTGTCTGCATCGACCTTGGAATGTTCTGTTCCGGACCGATCCTGCTGCACGATTTTTTGGCGGGACTTCCGGGGATGGAAGGAAGTTTCTGGGTCTACGCAAGCCGTCACGCGGAATTGATCCTCGGCTGCGGGATCCTGGCGCTTGGGATCGTCTTTCAGCTTCTGGCCGATTGCCTCCTTCTGCCCGGCGACGCATTCGTGAAGGTCGTCTGCCAGAAATTCCGACTGGAATTCAGCAGGATCAAGATCTTTTTCGACGGCTCTCTCGTACTTCTCTCCCTGACCCTCTGTCTGACGTTCCTTGGGGGACTTCAGGGGATCCGGGAAGGAACGTTTCTCGCGATCCTCTACGTTGGCAGTACGATCCGGATCCTGCTTCCGCGTATCCGGCGCATTTCCTGTTTTTGCCTGACGGAAGAAGACGGAATCGTCCCGGAGAGTGCGGGAAAACTGGAAAAAACGGCCTGATCTTCTTTCTCGACGAGACGTAAAATGTTCCGAATTTTGAGCAAATGACCGAGTTTTTTAAATTTCAGGAGTTTTTCTGTCCGAAATCAAAGAAAAGAGAGACGCCGGCACGCTGTCGGCAGGATCTTTCTGTCTGTGTTTTTTGGAAAAATGAAACTGAAAATTTGACCTCAGGGTAAACGATATGCGATCCGGATTTTCGTGGAGGATGTTTCTGCTTCTCGGAGCTGCGCTGCTTTGGCTCGCTCCGGGCTGTGTGAAAAATGAAGAAAGTACATTGACCGGGAGCCGTGTTGCGCAGGAAGCGGCAGAGGGGGATGAGTTCATTACGATCGACCTCACGGCACCCGGCGGACCGGCGGAAGTTGCGGGATCGAAGGACGCCGCAGGATCGGAGGAACTCACGGATCTGGATGAAATTGCGGATCCAGGCGGGGCACTTTCCGGGATGGAACTTGCGTCCCTGGAAGAAGAAAAACCTGCGGCTGGACCGGAGACCGTATCTTCGGAGACGCCGGTCTACGTGGATCCGAAAAAGAAAAACGTCATCCTCATGATCGCGGATGGTGCGGGTTTCGGGTCGTTTTACTGTGCGGCAGATTTCCTCACCGGGAGTCCCACGGGCTGCACGTACCAGCAGGCTCCGTGGAAGATGGTCTCCATGGCGACATTCCATAAGAAAAGCTTCTACGATCCGGCGCAGGATTGGGAAGACTTCAAGGAACTGGACGTTCCGTTCTACGAAAAAGAGCCGGCGTTCATTCCTCCGGATTCCGCGTCGACCGGTACTGCGATGATGACGGGGGTGAAGACCCGAAACGGACGCGTTGGGATCGGACCTGACGACGAACGGCTTGAGACCATCGCGGAGATCTTCACGAAAAACGGACGCAGGGCGGGTGCCGTCACGTCCTTCCAGATCGCCAGTGCGACGATGGCGGCTGCGGCAGCTCACGATGTCGAGCGAAAACACGGACAGAAAATGTTCGCCGAGATGCTCTCCGAAGGAAATCTGGACGTCATCATTGGGGCGGCGCATCCGGAATTCGACGACGACGCGCAGCCGCAGGCTCCCTCTTTCGGACGTTACGGACCGTCGGAGGAACTTTGGGGAAAGATCCGGGCCGGGGAACTTCCGGAAGAGTGGACCTTCGTGGAAGAACGTGCCGGGATCCGTGAACTTGCCGCCAGGACGCCGAACAAAAAAGGAGCGGATCTGCCGGAAAATCTTCTCGCGATCACGCAGACGGCCAACTCCTTCCAGTGCCATCGCAAGAAAGGCGCACCGTTCCTCACCGCCACCCCGACGCTGGCTGAAGCGTCTCTCGCGGCACTGAACGTTTTGGCGGGAACCAGGTCGGACGGTTTCTTCCTTCTTGTGGAAGGCGGAGCCGTTGACGTCGCGAATGACGCGAATGATCTCGTGCGCTGCATCGAGGAAATGACGGATTTCAACGCTGCGGTGGAGGCCGTCTGCCGGTGGGTGGAGACGTACTCGTCCTGGGAGGAAACGCTCGTCATCGTGACCGCCGACCACGACAACGGCGCGATCTATGGTCCGGAAACCGGGAGCGACGCCCTCCCCTCCTCTGCTCCGATCTATCGCGGAAAAGGCCAGCTCCCGCACGCACGCTACTATGCGACGGACCACACGAAACAGCTAGTGCCGCTTTACGCACGCGGACCGGGAGCGGAACTCCTTGAGGAAGTGATCGTCGGACAGGACGCCAAAATGGGCGCGTACTGGAACTGCGACGGACGCTACCTCGACAATACGTCGGTCTTCCGCATCATGATGCACGGTATCCCGGTGAAAAAAAGGGCGGAATGAGTGAGATTGCGGCACTCCGGAATGATTTGAAATTTGGAACGGGACCCGTTTCGGCGGGGATCTTTGAGGGAGAGAGAGCTTCAGACCGGGTTTTTCGGGGCGGATCCAGGCTCTCCCATGCGCAGTTCCGAGTAAAGGTACTGGACGCAGCGGCGGACTTCCTCGTCATTCTGGATGAGGATCTCTGCCTGTGTGCAGCCGTGAAGGATCGTGGAGTGGTCTCTCCCGTTGAAGTAGAGGCCGATCTCATCCAGTGTCGCGGCGGTCAGACGGCGCGCCATGTAGTAGATGATGCTGCGGACGGTCACGAGCGTCGTTTTTCGGGATTTGCTGCGCAGGTCGCTGAGTTTCACTCGGTAGAATTTCGCGGCAAGTTTCGCGATCTGCTGGATCGTGACCTCGCGGGAGGCTTCGTTTTCTGCAAAAACTTCTGAGACTTTTTCCGGAAGGATCTCCATTTCCCGGTTGGTTTTTCGGATCCATTCCATTTTCTGGAATCGCTGGATCATTTCGCCGACAGAAAGTTCCTCCTTCTCTGCGAGTTCCACGAATTCTCCGAGTGCCATGTCCGAGATCGGGACGTTCCTGGAATGCTCCGGAAGACGAAGGATCGCGCTGCGTGTTTCGATGCCGGGAAGCTGGATCCGGATCGCGACGCCCTGATACAGACGGGAGGTCAGCTGTGCCTCAAACGGGAGCGCACTAATCGGCTGATTGCCGGTCAGGAGGATCCTTGAGCCGCGTTTCGTCAGTACATCGAGCGTCTGGACCAGCTGTTTCTGGGTTGCTGCGTGAGTCGTCAGCTCCTGAATGTCTTCCAGAATGAAAAAATCCAGAGAATGGTACTCCCCGAAGAATTCCTGCGGCTTTTTGAGTCTTTGCGCATTCGCCCACTCCCGCGCGAACTGATGTGCGGACAGACATTTTCCGCTTTTCCCGGGATGACGCATGAGCCAGGAAAGAAGAAGGCCTTCGGCAAGATGCGTTTTTCCGAAACCGACAGGGGCGAAAAAGTACATCAGAAAGGGATTCGGCGTGTCCTGCAGAATGTCGTAGACGGCAGAACAAATGACGTGGTTTTCCCGGTCGGCAAGAAATGGATGGGGACGCAGTTCTTCCGCCGTCACGATCTCACCGGACATGCCGGTCCGCGTGCGGATCGTGACTTTTTCCTGAAACGGAATGGGGATGATCGCGGCCATGGGGTACCTTTTCTTCTGGGAACGTTTTTTCAAACGGCGATGGAGCGTATGAGTGCATTTTAGCACAAAATGAATGATTTGAACAGACCGGATGAAAATTTTTTGAGAAAAAATCGAAGAATTTTTGCGCAAACCAGTTTCTGCTGCATTCATCGGGGAATTTTCGGCATACTTATTCGGCGTTCTGCGTAAATTTTTTGTGTGCGGTTCTTTACAAAAAATCGAAATCGGGTATAATGGAGCGCAGATGTTTTTTTACCGCTTTTTTTCACTGCGTTTTTTACCTTTCAGGAGCGTAAATCATGAGAATTTTATCCGGCATTCAGCCGACAGGCAATCCGCATTGGGGCAACTATTTCGGCGCAAACCGTCAGTACGTCACGCTTCAGGGGAACAAAGACGACGCATTCTATTTCATCGCGAACCTGCACGCTCTGACGACGGTACGCGACAAAGAGCGTCTGAGCCAGCAGACGTTCGATATGGCGGTCTATTTTCTCGCGATCGGTCTGGATCCTGAAAAATCGACCCTTTTCGTGCAGTCAGATGTC
This sequence comes from uncultured Planctomycetaceae bacterium, assembly GCA_964599445.1. GTDB lineage: Bacteria > Planctomycetota > Planctomycetia > Pirellulales > Thermoguttaceae > RGIG3701. Next base: position 5,715 of record CAZRGJ010000007.1, read on the forward strand.
CCCGAAGTGACGGAATTGACGTGGCTTCTGCTGACCTGCTGCCCCATGGGACTTCTGGAACGCTGCCATGCGTACAAGGAAAAGCTCGCGAAAGGACTCACCGCGGATGCTGGTCTCTTCACCTATCCGGTCCTCATGGCTGCGGATATCCTCGCGTACGATTCGGATCTTGTGCCGGTCGGCGAAGATCAGCAGCAGCATCTGGAAGTGACGCGCGACCTGGCGCAGACCTTCAACTACCATTTCGGCGAAACGTTCATCCTGCCGAAAGCCTACGTCGTTCCCGCTGCGGGAAAAGTTCCCGGAACGGACGGTGAGAAAATGTCCAAGAGCTACAATAATACGCTGGAAGTCATCGAAGACGTCAAGGCGCAGAAGAAAAAGATCATGCGCATCGAGACTGACTGCCGTCCGATGGAAGATCCCAAGGATCCGGAAACGGACAATCTGTACCTGCTCTACAAACTGTTCGCCAGCGATGAACAGCGTCAGGAAATGGAAGAAATGTACCGGCGCGGCGGTTTCGGATACGGCCAGGTGAAGAAAGAGCTGGCCCGTATCGCGGAAGAGTACTTCGCTCCGATCCGTGAACGTTATGCAAAATTCCAGGCGGATCCCTCCTTTGTGCGTGACGTTCTCGCCGAAGGTGCACGCCGTGCCCGCGCAAAGGCTGCGGAAGTCCTCGACCGTGCTCAGTCCAACTGCGGCATCTGCATTCCGAAATAGTTCGCGGAAGCTGCTTTTTCCGGAGTTTTCGGGATGAAATTTTCCGAAAACTTCCCGACTGGCGAAATACGCAGGATCCCCGATATCTCGAACGGTGAGACGCCGGGGATCTTTTTGTGTGCAGAGAGTCGATGAATACCGGAACTAACGGAATCGGACGGAAAACTGGAAAAACTAACGGGCACTTTCCGGAGCGGGAAGCTGCTGGACGCTCTTTCCGGTCGCGTCGATGATCTCATAGCCGAGGAGCTGCTGATTTTCATCGTAGACGGCGACTTTCTGGAATCCGTCGGCATTCACCGCGATCTTGCCGTTGATCGGAGTTGGCGCGGAAACATTGGAAGGTTCCGCCGGCAGCATGGCCATCTGAGGAGCCTGCGCCATTTGCTGACTCGGCATGGCCGACATTGCGGGAGCAGAAGAAACGGCAGAGGGACGCGCGGTCGGATTGGCGGACGCCTGACGGTACGGAGCCTGGAACTGACTGGCCGTCATTCCCTGATTCTGCGGCATCGCAGAGGGGGCGGACATCGCGGAAGCAGGCGTATCTCCCGGAATGTGCTGCGGTGCCGGAGTCGGCTGGTTCTGTACCGGGATCGGCTGACCGTTTGCGTCGTACGTGACCTGCTGGGGCATCTGCGTCTGGTTGAATGCCGTTCCGCAGCGCTGGCGGGCCAGATTCGCACAGCATCCGTTCGCGTAGACCGGGCCGCAGTAATCGTACGGCGCACAGCACAGGCTGCATCCGCTCGCCATGCACAGAAGAGCAAGACCGCAAATCGCAAAAATCAGGGAAAACACATTTTTCATTTTTTTTATCCTCTCGCACAAATCAGGAAATGGCGAGGTGCAAATTTCGCCAAAATCTTATCTCTGTGTGGATTTATCGGCCATAGAATCGGCAAAATCCAGAAAAACTTTTTAAAAGTTAAAATTTTCTTTATCGTTAAGGTTTTCCTATTTTGCATGTTTTGCTTTTCGGTGTTTTTTTGAGCATTGGGAGGCGGAGAGATCCAAAGGGAGAGGATCCGGTTTTCTTTGGAAAAATCGGGTCGGATGCGATTCTGTCCCCCTTGACATTTAAGGCTGGGTGAATTAAAATCTCAGAAAGTATTTCATGAAAAAAGGAACGCTCAAACTTTTTCGGAAAGGATCTGAAATTGGAAGAAAAGTCGAGAGAATTTTTGAATCAGCTGCTTTTGACTCCCGGAGCGACGGGGCGTGAAGAAGCGGTTCAGGAAGTCGTGCGTGCGTACGCCGGCGGGTTTGCGGACTCCGTCACGACGGACGTGCTTGGAAACGTCATTGCGGTCCGAAATGCCGACGCACCGTGCCGGATCATGCTTGCGGGACACTGCGACCAGATCGGACTTGGCGTTCGGTCCATTGATGCAGACGGGTTCATTTACGTACATTCGCTCGGCGGGTGGGACGTTCAGAATCTCATCGGTCAGCACGTGAGCATCTGGACGAAAAACGGTCCCGTCGCGGGCGTGATCGGCAGAAAGCCGATCCACCTTCAGGAGCCGGATGACCGGACGAAAGCAGCGAAGCTCAGCGACATTTGGGTGGACATCGGAGCGCAGGATCGGGAAGAAGCGGCAGCGAAAGTGGCTCTTGGCGATCCGATCACCGTGCGTTCTTTCGTGACGGAACTGGAAAACTCCCTCATCGCTGCTCCCGCGACAGATGACCGGACGGGAGTCTGGATCGTGATGGAAGCACTGCGCCGGATCGATGCAGAGAAGCTGAAATGCGCAGTCTACGCCGTTTCGACGACGCAGGAAGAGGAAGGATACCGTGGAGCCAAACCGGCCGCGTTCGGGATCCATCCGCACGTCGCGATCGCCGTGGACGTCACGTTCGCCAGCGACTGTCCGACGATCGAAGCCCAGAAATCCGGCGAGATCAAAATGGGCGGAGGCCCCGTCATCGAACGCGGTCCGAATTTCAGCCCGATCCTCGTGGAGCGTCTCTGCGATGCTGCCGAAAAGAACGGGATCGCCTACCAGCTTTGCGCGAATGGACGTCCCGGCGGAACGGATGCCTGCGTGCTTCAGATGACGCGCGAAGGTGCCGCGACTGGCGGGATCAGCATCCCGAACCGGTACATGCACTCGCCGGTCGAAGTCGTTTCGCTGAAAGATCTTGACGCCTGCGCGGATCTGCTTGCGCGTCTGATCGAAGAGCTGGACGAAAACGTCAGTTTCATTCCGCACGTCTGATTTTCAGAAAGGATGAAACGGGGCGAAGAGAATGAAGCGCTGACTGTAATTTTCGACTGGGTAGAAATATTCAACTGGCGTGAAAATTTCGACGCAGGACCGAAATTTTAGGAAAATCGCGGACGCTCCCCCTGTTTCAATGCGGCGGAATATGATATAATGTGCAGAACTGTAGGCCGTTTTTTGCGGGACCTGCTGAATTTGAAAATTTTACGAAAAGACAAAAATACGAAAAAAGGAAAACCTGAGGAATTCCAAATGGAAACCAAAGCGAAAGATTTTTTGAAGACCGTTCTCGTCACGCCGAGTCCGACCGGTTTTGAACAGCCGGTTCAGGAGATCGTACGCGAATATGCGAAAGATTTTGCTGAAACGATCGAAACCGACGTCATGGGAAACGTCATCGTCGGGCGAAATGTCAATGCCCCGTTCCGCGTCATGCTGACCGGCCACTGCGACCAGATCGGTCTGAGTGTCCAGTACATTGACGGCGACGGATTCCTTTACGTCATTCCGCTCGGCGGCTGGGACATCCAGAACCTCATCGGCCAGCACGTGACTGTCTGGACGAAAAATGGTCCGGTTCCGGGCGTCATTGGACGGAAACCGATCCACCTTCTCGATCCGGAAGAACGCAAGGTCGTTCCGAAGATGAGCGACATCTGGGTCGATATTGGCGCGAAAAGTAAAGAAGATGCTGCGGAATCTGTCCGGGTCGGCGACGCGATCACGGTCCAGATGACCTATTCCGAGCTGAAGAATGGCCGTATCGCATCCAGTGCGACGGACGATAAAGCGGGAATGTGGGTCGTGATGGAAGCACTGCGCCGTGTGGACGCCTCGAAACTGAAGGTCGCCGCCTATGCCGTTTCGACGACGCAGGAAGAAGTGGGCCTCCGCGGAGCCACTACTGCCGCGTATCATGTGGATCCCCAGGTCGCGATCGCCGTTGACGTTACCTTCACCAGCGACTGCCCGACGATCGACCCGAAAAAAATCGGCGAGATCAAAGTCGGTTCCGGTCCCGCTGTTGGTACCGGCCCGAACTTCAATCCGGGCGTCGTGGCTCGTCTCGCGGAACTTGCGGAAGCCAACGAGATCCCGTACCAGATGAATCCGAGCGGTTCCCCGCCCGGAACGGACGCCCGCGCCATGCAGATGACCCGCTCCGGCGTCGCGACCGGCCTGGTCAGCATCCCGAACCGGTACATGCACTCGCCGGTGGAAGTCGTTTCGCTCGACGATATGGATGCGTGCGCCGACCTGCTTGCCCGCTTCATTGAAAGCCTGGACGTTGATTCGGATTTCATCCCCCGCGTCTAAACTGCTTTTTCGTGAATGAAAAGAAACCGTCCGCTGATCTTCTGAATTTTCTGAGGATCCGGACGGTTTTTGCGGGAATGGAGCACCCACTCTGTTTTCCGATGCCGTTTTGTCCTGACTGAATTCTGAAACTGGAGAACGCATGGCCATTTTGATTCTCGGCGCAACTTCGGAGATCGCGCTGGAAAACGCGAGACTTTTTCTAGCACACAGGGAAAATCTGATCCTCACAGCCCGCGATCCGAAACATCTTGCTGAATTCGCCGGCTTTGATGCCGTACGTACCGTTTCGTGTTCTGCTGAAAATGAACTGCGGGATTTCCCATCTGCGTCGGCCTTTTGGAGGCAATGTACAGAGCTTGCGCAGGACGTGTGGGGGGAAGAGATCCGCGGAATTTATGCCGCGCAGGGATTTCTGCATTCCGGTGACCGGGCGCGATGGGGTGAGGAATTGGAGGCGACCTTTTTCGTGAATCTGACGTCCGTTGCCTTCTTTCTGGAAGCGGCTGCGCAGTGGTTTGAGGCTCATCCGGAATCCGCAAAAGAAGCGTGGGTCGCCGTCCTTTCGTCCGTGGCCGGAGAGCGAGGCAGATTCTCCAACTACCCCTACGGTGCCGCAAAAGCCGGGTTGACCGCGTATCTTTCCGGACTGCGGGCGCGTCTTTTTCCGCTCGGAGTCTCCGTCCTGACGGTGAAGCCTGGACTCGTGAAGACCCGCATGATCGCGAAACGGCCGCAGGGAAGATCGCTTTCTGCCGCAGATCCCCAAAAAGTTGCCCGCCAGATCTACCGCGCGATTTTTCGGCGTCAAAGTGTCCTCTACACACCGTCCTGGTGGCGTTTCGTCATGTTTTGCGTCCGCTCCATCCCAGAGTGTCTTTTCAAAAGAATGAAATTCTGAATCTGGACTCCTGAAGTTTCCGATCCTGACACAAGAGGGGCGAAAGTGGAAGGAATTTTAGTCTTTCCTAAAATTTTTGACTTTTTTAGTGAATTTTAGGCAAGCCTAACTTGACAGAATGCCGGAAATGTGCTATACTGCAAATCGTTGGGGAAAAGGTTTCCCCATTTTTTGAGAAAATGGTTTTAGATGAGGCTAAAATGAAATCACAGATCCACACGGGCTGCGGGATCCGCAGAATGGAGCTGATGCGGTATCTGCTTCTTCAAACTTCTCTGGTTCGCGCGGGCGTAAAGCCAGCGGAGATCCTGACGGTCAGCCACTGCTATTGCGCGTCGGATCCGGAACGACCAGGATCTGCTTTTCATTCTCAGACGTCTTCCAATTTGCCTTCCCCGGATAATTTTACGGAAGGATTCTGCATTTTGCAGAGTGAAGTTCTTCGGCGTCTCGGTCTTCCCTGGAAGACACTGCGCCATCGCGACCATGGTTCCCTGACCATTTTCTACGATCCCCAGCTTCTTGCAGAAACTCTGGCAGTTCCAGCGGTCCAGAAGTATCTGCGCCGAAACGGCTACTCGGACTGCGAGACGCTGGATCAGTGGCTTGCGCGTCTTGCGGAACGCTTTGAAACGGAAAGTTTTCCGCATGAAGTGGGACTTTTTCTTGGGTACCCGCTGAAAGACGTCGTCGGCTTTATTTCCGCACGGGCACGGCACACTCACCAGGGGAGCTGGCGCGTTTACGGAAGAAAGGAACCCTCTCTTCAGCTGATGGATCGGTACCGTCGGGCACGCCAGCTCGCGGAAACGATCGTCAGTCAGATCGAAGATTGGGATCAGTGTGTTCAGAAAATCAGTTCCATCAAATCGTTAATTTAAAAGGAGGCAATATGAGCCAGATCACCGTCATTTATGGCAGCACGACCGGGACGACACAAAGTGCGGCAGAACGCATCGCACAGAAACTTAACGCGCGCTGCGTGGATATTGCGAGTGCCAAAGCGGAGGATCTCCAGACTCCGGTCCTTGTGCTGGGAACTTCAACGTGGGGATTCGGTGACCTTCAGGATGACTGGATGTCGGCGGAGAAACTGCTTCAGGATGCGGATCTTTCCGGGAAGAAAACCGCATTTTTCGGTTTTGGCGACCAGAGCGGTTTCGGCGACACGTTCGTGGATGCCATGGGGATCCTCTGCCAGACCGCCCTGGAAAAGGGAGCCGTCCTCATTGGGAAAACGTCCACGGAAGGCTACTCCTATGGTGCATCGCGGGCCGAGATCGACGGAGAATTTTGCGGTCTCGCACTTGACGACGCGAATCAGCCGGAAATGACCGACGCGCGAATCGATGCCTGGACAGAGCAGCTTTTGAAAGAGATCGGGTAATGTCCGGGCTGCCTTCTCCCCTGCTCTTTGAATCACCGTGTGGAAGAAAGACCGTCGAAAGGCGGCCTTTCTTTCTTTTTTTATTCTTTGAATCGTCGGCTTCGCAGCAGATGATGGTAGTGCTGCGCGAAACGGTGCGCCTCGTCGCGTACGTACTGCAGGAGACGCAGACTCCAGGCGTGACGTGAAAGCCGGAGCGGCTCGGATTCTCCCGGAAGAAAGATCTCTTCGTTCTTTTCGGCCAGGGAAAGAAACTGGACGGACACGCCGGCTTTTTGAGCCGCTTCTTCCGCGGCATGAAGCTGACCTTTTCCACCGTCGATGAGAAAAATGTCCGGGATCGGTCCATTTTCATCTTTCAGCCGCTTCAGACGCCGGTACACGACTTCGCCGATCGACGCAAAGTCATTGATCCCCTCAACGGACCTGATCCTGTACCGTTTGTATCCAGCCTTGAACGGCAGACCATCGATGAACTGAACGAGGGAAGCGACCGTTGCGTCTCCGTGCAGATGCGCAATGTCGACGCCTTCAATGACGCGCGGCATTTGTGGGAGATGGAGGATCTTTTGCAGCCCCGCAAGTCCGCGTTTCGGATCCATCTGGAAGACTTCCGGCTGAACGTTTCGTTCCAGGTCTCCGCAGTTTTTGAGATTTTCCAGTGCCGTAAGCTGATCCCGAATGACTGCCGCCTGCTCGAAATTGAGTTCTTTGGCGGCGGATCTCATCTCCTCCTGCATTTCCTGGATCAGTTCCTCTCTTTTTCCGTCGAGAAAACGCTGAAGGCGGTGGATCATTTTTCGGTAGTCTTCCCGGGTGATCCTTCCACAGCACGGAGCCGTGCATTGACCGATCGAGGCAAGAAGGCAGGGGCGGAAGAATCGGAGTTTCGGGTCATCCTCGCGGATCTCGTAATTGCACGTGCGGAATTTGAAGACTTTCTGCAGGACCACGAGCGCACCGCGTACCGGGCTGGTGAATGGTCCGTAAAGTTTGACGCCGGAAGAGAGCGGTTCCCGGGTCGCCTCCACTCTCGGGAACTGTTCATGCGTGCGGATCTGAAGATAGGGGAACGATTTTCCGTCTTTCAGTTCCCGATTGTACTGCGGCTGGATGTCCTTGATCAGACGCGCTTCCATCAGCAGGGCATCCACCTCACTGAGTGCTTCGATGTAGTCGATGTCGCGAATATCGCGGACCAGAAACCGGGTACGCTCGTCCACTTCCGCAGCATGGAGAAAGTAGCTTCCCGCACGTTTCCGCAGGTCTTTTGCTTTGCCGACGTAAATGACACGCTGATGGGCGTCTTTCATCAGATAGATCCCGGGAGCGTGCGGAAAAGAGCGGACTTTCTCTGCCGCATAGGAATTGTCGTTGGGGTACTGAAATTCTTCCGCCATGGGGATTCTCCGATCTGTGCGTGTCCGCAGAAAAACCGGCGGATCATTTTTGCTCCGGTTTCGCTGCTTTCTGTGTTTGTATCCCAGCCCTCATTCTACTCTATGGTGAAAGAAAAGAGAGGGAATGAAAACGGATCCGGATGCTTAAAATGTCCCGGATCCGGAAATTTACTCTGCTCCCGGATCTTTTCGGAGTCCAGACTGTCCGTGAGTCTTGAGAGAAAAAGGTTTAATTTTCCGGCTTCCCTCCCTCGTAAATGCTGAAGACCGCCCAGACAGGATGATGGTCAAACGGAATGTAGCGGAGGCCTGAAAATTGCTGATTCAGGTCCCAGACGCCGGCACTGGAAGTGAATTCCTGCAGCGGGCTTTTCTGGAAAAGGATATTTTCCGAGATGAAGCTGAAGGACCCAAACGCATTGGTTCGCACGTGACCGTTTGCCCAGGTCACCGTTTTGTTGAAGACCATATCGCCCACGACGGCCTCGCCTGGTTCCATGCCGAATTTTCCAAAAATGATGACGTCATCTTCATGGTCGAATTCATTTCTGGAGACGGATTTCTTCAGGAGATCGAGCATACTTGGAAAATGCTGGAGTTCCTGCTGTTCATGTCCCGGATAAAGCTGAACGTTTGCTGCGATGAAGGAAAACGCGGCATTCGAAGAGACTTTTTTCGCCTGGAATCGGGCCGTCAGGGGAGGACAGATGAACGGTTTGTTCGGATACCCGGCGAAATGGATCGTCTCGGGGAAGACTTCCAGGACATCCGCGTCAAACAGGAAAAATGGAACGGGAAGATCCGCACTTCTTTCCTTTTGTGCATTCGGGGGAATGGCGGCAAAATCGTACTTGCGGCCCGTGCGCAGAGACAATTCGTGGGTGAGTTTCTGGAAAAATTGCGTATTTCCAGCATAGAAACCCTGAACTGCCAGAAGATCGAACTGCGCAAAAAGGCCAAGAACTTCCTCGAAGATCTCCGGTCTCATCATCAAATGTTCCGGACGCATCGGTTCCATGCTGAACGATGCCATGAGGAGCTTACCCGGTTCCTCAAAATGACGTTTGATCTTTCGGATATTGGGGGCAGACTGGAATTCTTCCCGCATGAGCGAGAGATCGGAATCCTGCTGTCTTCGGGAGGTCTCGACCGTGTCCGTTACCTGGACAGACGGAGCTTCCAGCGCGGTATTTCCCTCCGCACCGCCTGCTGGATCGTTAGCCATGCCGTTGCCCGAGCCATTTTTCGCCGGCTTACTTACCGAGTGCGGACGATTGGGAATGCTCGCCTGAGACCACCCGGGGGCATTTTCTGCACCTTCGCTGCCTTCTGCGCCTTCTTTGGGCGGAAAACAGCTTTTGATTTTCTGAAATCCATATTTTCCCAGACCGCTGATCCCTTCCTGATGCGTCAGCCGTTCATCTGTTTTGAGGCCTTCCGGATAGGCTGGATAATCAGTACGCGTTTCCTCTGACCGGGTCGTGATGACTACCCGTTCCAGGTCATTGCTGTCTTTCCATGTGAAAATGTCGATGCGGACGGTGGACAAAATAAACAGCAAACCACCGATCAGCGCAATCAAAATCGTGCCGCGGGACATCCCGACCTCCTTGAAACCGATACTCCCGTTTTTTTTGACGTACGGATCCTGAGCTCTGTTCTTCCTGCGGTTCTGCAAGCGCGTGTCCTCTGCGGCAATGCGAAACCGTGAGCATAAAGAAACAGACTCTCCTAATATAAAATATTCCACAGAAATTCTGTTTCGTCAAGTACCGGTCCTCAGAATTATGGGATCTAAGAGAATATTTTTTATATTTTTGTGGATATTTTTGGATTTTGATGATTTTGCCGGCGAAAGCTGTGTCGTTCCGCTTCGTCTCTCCTTCCGTCGGCATACCGTTTTTTGTGAGTTCTTCTCGTTTTCGCGGAATGTTCTTCAACGCATCATCAAACGTTCTGCGGCTGCGAGTTCCTCCGGTGTGTTGACGGAAACGGCTTCCTGGGGGCGGAGGATCGGAAGTGCGCGGACAGTTTTTCCGCGGGACAGAAGGATCGCCGGAGCGTCCGTGATGTAGTACTCCCCCTGTGCGTTGTTCGGCGTCAGTGCATCGAGTACGTCCACCAGTTCCGCCGCATCGAAAACATAGTAGCTCTGGTTGACCTCACGGATCTTTCGCTGAGATTCCGTGGCGTCCTTTTCTTCCACGATGCCGCAGAAGTTTCCGTTTTCATCCCGCAGGATCCGGCCAAGCCCGTGCGGGTTTTCTACCTCGATCGTTCCCAGAAGGCAGGCACACGGTGCAGAATGCCAGGCCTCGAGCAGTTCCGCGATCGTTTCCCCCTGCATCATCGGAGAATCTCCCGCGACGATGACGACCGGCACGGGTTCGGACGGTGAGTCTGCAAGAAGTGCACGCAGCTGCGGGACGCACATTCGGACGGCATGGCCAGTCCCTTTCTGTTCCGTTTGGAGGACGAATTCGATCCCGGAATGATGAGCCAGTGCCGCACGCACGTCTTCTGCCCGGTATCCGACGATGGCGAAAATGCGATCGATCCCCGCAAAATGAAGGGCATCGAGCGGATACTCGATCATCGGACGGCCGCAGACCGGCGTGAGGACTTTGGGAAGTTCTGAACGCATCCGCGTGCCTTTGCCCGCTGCGAGAATGACGGCTGCCTGCATGATCTGCCTCCAAATGGGATCGATTGAAAAATGGGAAACGGAAAATTGGAAACTGGAAACATTTCCTCTTTTTTGGATCTTCAGGCAAATTCCAGCAAATGCCGAACGAATACCGAACGAAGATCCGGAAAAGAGAAAAACACGGTCAGGATCCTGCGGAATACGCGGGATCAGCTGTTGAGGAACTCGGTGACGCTGTCGGCGATCTCCTGGAAAAGCGAGTTGCGGACGGTGTCGTCCGTGTTCAGCATCGTGACGCGGAAACCGCACAGATCCGTCGCGAAACCGGTCAGCGGCACGATACAGATCCCCTTCGACGCAAGCAGATTGTAGACGAACTGCTTGTCGCCCGGCACGTTCCGGCAAAGAGTGTCCACGTACTCGCGAAGCTGCGGGTTGGCGGCCTGGAGCTTCTGCCCCGGATGGAAGACTCCGTCCTCGAAAACGACGCTCATGTAGAACGCGCCCTGCGGACGATGGCAGATCAGCCCCGGTACCTTGCTGAAAATATCGTACGCCTGATTCGCGCGTTTCTCGAAGATCGCAGCGCGGGTCTTCAGGTGCTCCGGATATTTTGGAGATCCGAAAACACGCGGGATCGAGATCTGCGGAAGCGTCGTCGCGCAGACTTCCAGCATTTTCGAGGCCAGGATACTGTCGATGAACGCGGAGAAATTGGTGTCTTTGTTTTTGTTCAGGACCTCGATCCACGCACAGCGCGCACCGGGCCACGGGTACTCTTTACTGATCCCGCGCATGGAGATCGCCGGGACGTCATGCGCGTACTGCGAAAGATGGAACGGTTCCGCCCCATTATAGCAGATGTGCGAGTAAATTTCGTCCACGAGCAGGAAAAGATCGTACTGCCGCGCGATCTCGGCAAACTCTTCCAAAATTTCCCGCGGGTAGACGATCCCCGTCGGATTGTCCGGATTCACGAATCCGATCCCCGCGATCGACGGATTGTAGTGCACGATCCGGCGGACCTCTTCCATGTCCGGGAGCCAGTTGTTTTTCGGGTCGAGCCGGAAATGAAGCGGATCATACCCGCCGCGCTTGCTCTCGTTGGATGAGTGCGTCGAGTAGATCGGTGCCGGAAGCAGAATACGCGCGTTTCGGTGCGTCAATTCGTAGACTTTGTCGATCGCGTCGGCTGTGCCGTTGAAGAAAATGATGTCGTCCGGCGAGATCTGAACTCCGCCTTCACGCGTATTGACCCGGTCTGCCAGAAAATCGCGGGTCTCCTGAACGCCGCGCGTCTGGCAGTAACCCCATGATGCGTTTTGGCTCACGATGTCACGGACGATCTCTTTGATCCACGGTGCGACTTCCTCTTTCATCGCGATGGGGTCGCCGATATTTTCCCACGTGATCTTCTGGCCCATGCCGCGCATCCGGTTGGCGTGTTCAACGATCTGCCGAATTTCGTATTCCAAAAAACCGGCACCTTCGTGCACTATGTTCGTTCGCATGATCTTCTATCCTTTTGAGGAAAAACCGGTCGAAAATCAAGTCGATCGGTCAAATTGTTTGAAAAAAGTTCCACACTCTGCTCAGGCCAGGTACTTTCCAAACATCAGTCCCGCCAAAATCATCACGATCCCCAATCCATTGTGGAACAGGAGATTCAAACATGCCTCGGCATATCGAGATTGCTCGAATAACTCGACCGTGTCAAACATAAATGTGGAAAATGTCGTAAAAGCTCCAAGAAAACCAGTCAAGACGACCAGTTTTACTTCAGGCGAAAGCCAACGTGTGAAAAAAAACGCCAGGAATCCGAAAAGGAAACAACCGAGCAGATTGCAGATCAGGATCCCCCATGGTCTCCCACACCATGAGCATTCATTTAGCCATGCGGAAAGCAAAAATCGACTGATTGCCCCAAATCCACCTGCTAAAAGCAGGAACAGATATTTGGAAAGGACGGTTTTGAAAAGGAAATTATCCATAAATTTCCCATCCTTCAGGGAAAATGTGATTTTGACCTGTATGGACTTTCAATCTCGATTCCTTAAAATCGGCAAGGTTTCAGACCGATTTTAATAAAAATCCCCGATTCATGAAAAAAATAAAAAGTCCAGTTTTTTTGCAAAAACACAAAACGGAATTTTGCGGTACTGTACATGCACCGGGCAAAATTCCGTTTCTTCTGAAAACAGTGTGCCGCACGGAGATTCCGCGTCGGCTCACATTAGTAGCGGTAGTATTCCGGTTTGAACGGACCTTCTACCGGGACTCCGAGATAGTCGGCCTGAGCCTGGGTCAGCTTCGTGAGCTTCACGCCCAGCTGTTCCAGGTGAAGACGGGCGACTTCTTCGTCCAGTTTTTTCGGAAGTACGTGAACGCCCAGCGGATAGTTTTCCGGCTCGGTCCAGAGGGCGATCTGCGCCAGCGTCTGGTTCGAGAAGGAGTTGGACATCACGAACGAGGGATGGCCTGTCGCGCAGCCGAGGTTCACCAGACGGCCTTCCGCCAGAAGGAGGATGGAACGGCCGGTTTCCGGGAACGTGTAGCGGTCGACCAGCGGTTTGATCTCCGTCTTGACGATGCCCGGGTAGGCATTCAGGTCAGCGACGCGGATCTCGCAGTCGAAGTGTCCGATATTGCACACGATGGCGTCGTTCGGCATTTGCGCCATGTGCTCGGCCGTGATGATATCGCAGCAGCCGGTCGTCGTGACGAAAATGTTGCCGATCTTGCACGCATCGTCCATCGTCATGACCTGGAAACCTTCCATCGCCGCCTGAAGCGCACAGATCGGGTCGATTTCCGTCACGATGGTGCGGGCACCGTAGGAGCGCATGGAGTGGGCGCAGCCTTTTCCGACGTCGCCGTATCCGCAGACGACCGCGACTTTACCGGCAATCATGACGTCGGTCGCGCGTTTGATCCCGTCCGCCAGAGATTCACGGCAGCCGTACAGATTGTCGAACTTGCTCTTCGTGACGGAGTCGTTCACGTTGATGGCCGGGATCTTCAGCTCGCCGCGTTCGTGCATCTGGTAGAGACGGTGAACGCCCGTGGTGGTCTCTTCGGAGATACCGCGGATGCCGGCAGCCAGATGCGCGTATTTCGGAGCATGGACCATCGCGGTCAGGTCGCCTCCGTCGTCCAGGATCATGTTCAGGGGCTGGTCATTGTCGAACATGAGGGTCTGCTCGACGCACCAATCGTATTCTTCATCCGTTTCGCCTTTCCACGCGAAGACCGGAATGCCGGCGGCCGCGATCGCGGCGGCGGCGTGGTCCTGGGTGGAGAATTTATTGCACGAGCTCCAGCGGACTTCCGCGCCGAGAGCGACGAGCGTTTCGATCAGGACGGCCGTCTGGATCGTCATGTGCAGGCAGCCCGCGATACGTGCGCCGGCCAGCGGTTTTGCGTCGGCGTATTTGCGGCGGATCGCCATCAGACCCGGCATC
>CAZRGJ010000007.1:19794-26256 GCA_964599445.1 uncultured Planctomycetaceae bacterium
GCATCTCATTCTCCGCCAGCATGATTTCTTTTCGGCCCCAGTCGGCGAGACTCATGTCCGCCACTTTGTACTGAAGTTTGCTCTCAGACACGGTATTGACTCCTTTAAAATGAATTGAACAAAATAAGTTGAAATCATTCTACCAGATTTTGATTTTTTTTCAAGGAGGGGGAATCCTGAGGGAATGGGATTCCGGCGATCTTTTGAAAATTTTTGCGATCTGAAGGAACTGGATAAAAAATTCCCCGAACGAAATGACGTTTTTCATTCGGGGAATCCGGATTTCAGGATCCGTGCAGGGTCACCGCGCGGCGGCTTCCTGCTCTTTTTTGGCCAGTGCCTTGAGCGTCTTCCAGTACTCCGGAAGCTGCTTGACTGCGACGAACTGGCGTTTCATTTCCTGAATGTTCGTTGCTGGCGCTCCCAGATACGTTCCCGGCTCGGTCAGATTTCCCGGCACTCCGGCCTGTGCGCCGATGATGATGTGCGAAGCGACCGAAATGTGGTCCGCCAGTCCGACCTGACCAGCACAGACGACGTAGTCGCCAGTCGAAGAACTTCCTGCGATGCCGACCTGCGAACAGAGCAGATTGTGCTTTCCGATCTGGCAGTTGTGTCCGATCATGACCAAATTGTCGATCTTCGTCCCTTCCCCGATGCGCGTGGAACCGAATGTTCCGCGGTCGATCGTCGTGTTGGCTCCAAGCTCGACCTCATCCGCAAGGACGACATTTCCCAGCTGCGGCGAGAGAATGTGCCTGCCCGACGAGGAATCGTATCCGAAACCGTAGGCTCCGAGAACGACCCCCGCATGGAGGATGCACCGTGCACCGACCACGCATTTTTCGTAGACCGTCACGTTCGGGAAAAGAACGGAATCGTCGCCGATCTTCACGCCTTCCATCAGGCAGACGTTCGGATGAAGGATGACGTTCGCGCCGATCTCCACGTTTGGCCCGACGCAGACATTCGCCATGATCGTGACGTTTGGTCCGATCTTTGCCGTTTCGTCCACGAAAGCCCGCGGATGGATCCCGGATGCCGGACGCGGGATCGGCGGGTCAAAGCGGGAAACGATCTTCGCAAAATCCAGGTACGGTGCGTCACTGAAAAGGAGCGCGATTCCTTTCGGATTCCACTTTTTCATGCCGTCAGCCGCGATTTTCTCTTCCGCACCTTTGGGAAGAAGGACCGCAGATGCCTCCGAGCCGGCCAGTGACGAAAGTTTTTTCAGACTGTCCAAAAGCGTGACGGAACCTTCCTGCGCTTCTGCGAAAGGAACGGCTTTCGAGATCTCCGGATCCAGCTTTTCGGAAAGCTGTGCGCCGGTCAGACCGGTTTCCTGCCAGAAATCGGAGAGATCCGCAGTCGTTCCGCAGATCCATGCTGCCAGTTCTGAAAATTTCATCGCGCTTCCTTCTCCTTTTTCGTATTCGATTTTAGTATTCGATGACCGAAAAGACGTCCGCGTCACTCTTCGACTGAAGAAATTCCCGTCCGCTGCATTCGGAGGAAAGTTCCAGAACGAAACTGTATCCGACGACATTCGCGCCGACTTTTTCCACGAGCTGCCGACACGCATCCACCGTACCGCCGGTCGCCAGAAGGTCATCGACGATCAGGACTCTGGCTCCGGGCTGAATGGCATCCACGTGCATGTTCAGTGTGTTGGATCCGTACTCGAGATCATAGCTCTGTGAGATGACTTCGCGCGGGAGTTTTCCCGGTTTGCGAATGAGCGCCAGTCCGCACTGCAGCTCGATCGCCATGGGGGCGGCGAACAGAAACGCACGGGCTTCCGGAGCTGCGATGACGTCGGGTTTCAGCTCACGGGCGGCTTCCGTCAGTTTGCGGCAGGCTTCGGTGAATGCTTCCGGAGCCTGAATGAGGGTGGTGATGTCGCGGAAAATGATCCCGGGTTTCGGAAAATCCGGAATGGACGTAATGTAGTCTTTGAGGTTGATGTCGGCCATGTTCAGGTAAGGTTGAGGGTAAAATGAAATTTAAGGACACTAAAGTTCAATGCTTGCGTTTTCGTCCGCCAGTTCATCAAAATCGGGAAGATCTTCCTCCGGTGTGCCGTCGACTTCATCAAGCGGCTCCAGATTTGCCCAGATCTTCTGACGAAGTTCCTCGCAGATCTCCGGATTTTCCCGCAGGAAGAGACGGGCTTTTTCACGTCCCTGACCGAGCGGCATTTCTCCGTAGCGAAACCATGCGCCGCTTCGGATGATGAGCTTCTGCGCGAGTGCCAGGTCGATGATGTCGCCCTCGTAGCTGATCCCCGAGTCGTGCATCATGTCGAATTCGGCAGTCTGGAACGGCGGCGCGACTTTGTTTTTGACGACTTTCGCCTTAACTCTCTGACCGATGACGGTCTCGCCGTCTTTGATCTGTCCGACTCTGCGGACGTCGATACGGCAGGAACAGTAAAATTTCAGCGCACGGCCTCCCGGCGTGGTTTCCGGAGAACCGTAGCCCATGGTCCCGATCTTGTCGCGGATCTGGTTGATGAAGACGACGATCGCTTTGCTCTTCGAAATCGCACCGGTCAGCTTCCGCAGCGACTGGCTCATCAGGCGGGCCTGAAGACCAACATGCTGGTCTCCGATCTCGCCTTCAAGTTCCTTTTTCGGAACGAGAGCCGCGACGGAGTCCACCACCACGACGTCGACCGCATTGGAACGGATGAGCATTTCCGCAATGTGCAGAGCTTCCTCGCCGCAGGACGGCTGGCTGACCAGAAGCGTTTCCAGATCCACTCCGAGTTTTCTTGCCCAGCTGGGGTCCAGAGCGTGTTCCGCGTCGATGAATGCTGCGATCCCGCCCTCTTTCTGCGCCTGCGCAATGACGTGCAGCGTGAGGGTCGTTTTCCCGCTGGATTCGGGACCAAAGACTTCGATGATCCGTCCGCGCGGCAGTCCTTTTCCGCCGAGTGCACGGTCCAGAGAAAGACAGCCGGTCGAGACGCCCTGGATGTTCAGCGAAGAGTTGGCTCCAAGTGCCATGATGGAACCGGAACCGAATTCTTTTTCGATCTGCGCGACGGTGGAACGCAGCATTTCATTTTGTGCCAGAAGAGCTTCGATCCTGCTGTTTGATCCTTTTGCGGGGTCAGCTTCACCCGCAGTTTTTTTCTTGGCCATGGATATTTCCTTTCCGATCCATCGTGTATTCCGGATACTGATGCCGTCCGGAAATTTTCGGCTTCGGTACGGCATCAGAGTTTTCGTCAAAAACGAAAAAACGTTTACTCAAAATTTATTGTGGCGAATCGGTGAAGGAGCTTTTGTTTTCGAAAGCCCCGTCCCATTCCTGAGCCTCTTTTTTCTCGTCCCAGGCGTCCCATTCCGCGTCCTCGTCATTGGGATCCGTTCTGAGGCCGCGCTGCGGTTCCAGCTTGAATTCTTTCTGGAGATCTTCCAGCGACCGCTCGTCTTTCGGTTCTTTCCCATCATTCTGCGGTGAACCATCCTGAGAATTTTTGTTCAGGTCCACGACAAAACGGACATCCAGCGGGAGTTCATCCATACGCCACATTCGGAGCCGGCAGTCGTCGCTGCCGCCAAGAAGGTATTTGTTGTCCGGCGTGAAATACGCGGAGACGAGGAAAATGTCGGTCGATTCCTCTTCCGTGACCTCTCTCGTACGGAAGTTCCCCATGTATCCGTGCGGCGCCTTTCCATGGTAGAGGAGGAAATCGTCGCCGAGCAGCAGAACGTACTTCTGGTCTCTGGAGAAGAGGACTTTCCGAATATTCTGCGTCGTGTTTTCCGTGTTTTTCGTGTCCCACGCGATGATCCGCTTCACTCCGTCTCTCGGCCGATTGGTCTTCGGCGCGAAATCCCAGAAGATGATGCGTCCGAAATTGTCGGCGGAGACGATCGTGAGGGAATCGTTTTCGTTCGCGGAATCTCCATCTTTGGGCGAGATCGCGATCGCGACGTGATCCGCATTGGGGAAGTCATGTCGGCTCAGTCCCTGAACGAGATTCGGTTTGAATTCCGTATTTTGAGCCGCGCGCGGACGCTGCATATCGGATTCCGTATCCGCCATGCAGATCCCGTATGCCGGATTGCTGGTCCGATTGTCGAAATAGTAGACTCCGGCATTCGCACCGGCTGCGGCAGCCAGCAGGTATTTCCCGTTCGGCGTGAAGGCCAGGTCGGTGAATTTTCCAACGGGATTCAGCGTCTGATAGTACGTGTCGATGGTTCGGGAAAGTCCGCCGGTCCCGCGTTTTCGGACGACTTCCTGCCAGTTTTCGATGTCCCAGAGGATCAGTGCACCGCACGATGTGTACGGATTCCCCGTGTCGTCCAGCTTGTCGACCATCGCCGCCATGACGAACTGCCGTCCGGAAGGGGTGAAGGTGACGGCATGGATCGTGTTGATCTTTCCCATGCCCTGCCGATTTCTGTCTTCGGCGGTCATTTTGCGCACAAAGTACCAGTTCGGGGTGGAGACGCCGTTTTCGCCGGGACGGCTGTCGAGACTCCAGAGGATCGCATTTCCTCCGCTGTCCACCGAGACGGCCTGATTGCCTTCCGGGGAAATGGAAATGGCGGTGATGGGGTACTCGTGATTCCAGTGAACGGCGATCGGCTGGAGCGTTTCGGTCGACCAGAATGCGATCGGGTAGCTTTCAACGGACGGTCGGTTCTTTTTCCAGACACTGTCTCTGTCGAGCTGCTCGAGGGACTCCAGATCATCCAGAGAACCGTCATCCGAGAAGGAAAGAAGCTCGTCGGAGCTGATCCCCTCTTCCGATCCCTCCGCGCTTTCCGTCTCACCGCTCTTTTCCTTTTTGGCTCCTTCCGGAAGCAGAGCGTCCAGCGAATCTTCAAACTCGGCATCGGGATCCTTCTCTTTGGCGTTTTCGGACTCTTTTCCGGGGTCCAGTTCCTCCAGGAACGAAAGCGGCTCACTGGCTTCCGGGTTTTTATTCTGGGCGGCAAAGAGATTGCGTGCGGAATCGTAGGCGCGTTTGCCGTTTTTGCCGATCTGAAGTCGGTCGACATAAACCGGGGCCGGAAACTGGGAGACCCGGCTGTCGTAGGAGAGGAAACGATCGTTTCCAGGTTTTTTATCCTGCTCCGCGCTCTCGTCTTCTTCCTGATCCAGGTTTTCCCACGGCTTTACGTTTTCCGTTTCCGACGTTCTTGCCATGGGGATGGTGCTGAGCGAATCCATCTGCGTTCTTCTTCCGCCGGCCGTGATCATGTACTGCCCGTCAGGTGTGAGCGCGACCGCAGTCGGACTGTTCCATTTGCAGTCGACCGAATAGGCTTTGATGTCCGCGCGTTTGAATTGCTGCGTTCCCGTTTGGGTTACGACTTCCACGGAACCGGTGTTCGCCATGTGGTCGCGATACACGTTCCAGACCGTGAGGCACAGGATCCCGAGTCCGGCAAGAATGACGAGACTGCCGGCGATCACGGAGATGCAGCCCAGGAGCGTCCACTCCCGAACGACCTGTTCATCCGGAAAACCAAACTCGCCATAATCCAGCATCATGGGCGGAGCTTCCGAAGCAATTGCGTTGGGTGCATCGACTTCAGAGATCGGCGATGCCTGTTTTCGCTCCTTTTTTGGAGGAAGAAGCGGATTTTCACGAACAAAAAAATCGACCATAAGCGGTTCCCTGCTTTCTTTCAGTGCAAAATTTCCATAGGGTGCACCAGTCTTCACTCTTTTCAGTTTGATCATGCCCGCTGTCCATACCGGGGCAGACGGAACGTTGGGTTCGAGACTGCCGACTTTCCGGGACTGTCTGGGAAACGCCCAAAACGTTTTTCCCCGCCGTTTCGATATTTCCCGCAGGATCCCCGGTACTGTCTGTCTGTTTGTCTGTCTGCCGTTTCGTTCCCGTTTTGATGTCCGGTTTTGATGCCGGTTCGCAAGGAAAACGTCATTTTCCGGTGAAGGACGACGCCGTTTTCATGAACTGAAAGTGCTGCATATACAAACTCTATCGGCGAAGTATAGCAGATTTTGCCGTTTATTTCAACAGATATTTTTCAAGGAATCGATTTTTTGTAAAATTTTTCAGGAAATTTCCTCTTCCCGATTTCTGCAAAGAGACAGAAAAACAGGCGGTATTTTACTTAAACCGCCTGTTTTGACATAATGGGCCTTCATGATCCGCAAGACCCGGCAGGAACGTTTCCGTTCGTGTCCGGTTCAGTTCGGATCCGTTGGGAGTGCTCTTGGATAGGGGGCTTCCAGACGGTACGGAGCGGATCTTTCATTGATCTCTTCCCACATTTCACGCTCTTCTTCCGTCGCATAGTAGGTCAGCCAGATCTCCTGATTCTCATCGACACCGGCACAATCCCAGTGCAGATAGCCGTCACGGACCGCCAGCATTTTTTCGCGGGATGGAAGAATGTCCCGGCAGATCAGAAGGTAGAGTTCGCAGTCCGACAGATGTTCCGTGAAATCAAGAACGATCTGTTTTTC
>CAZRGJ010000008.1:0-15284 GCA_964599445.1 uncultured Planctomycetaceae bacterium
ATCGATTCCATTTTCGTTCCCTGGTGAAGTCACCGCCGGAACGTGCCTTGCGGGAAGAACGCATTCTTTCCCAGATCCGCTACGCACATCCGGCCAACACACAGACCTGGCGTGCCCGGGCAATTCGAGTAACGGAGCGGATCGACGCGACACTACAGTCTGCCGTTTTGTGCGGTCCTTCCGCGGTTTTGCCGCAGAGGGGAATGGTTTCCATGGACGGAACGGCAGCAGCTCCATCGTTGGGAAGTTTTGGAGAAAGCACTTCCTGGAATGGAGCGATCGGCATTTCATTGGTGGAGACCCGGATCTTTTCGAAAGCCCCGGAACTTACGTTTGCCCCGGTCCAGGTCGCTGATTTTTCGGAAATGGAAACCGAAACGGTACTTTCCACGGTATCTGCCGTTTGTACGCTTCCGGAAGATTGGCACGAATGCGCATATGTTGTGGGCAAAACGATCGAACCAGGCTTTCCGTGCAGTCCGGTTTTGAAACCGAATGAGAGAGCGAAGACTCATGAAGTACCGAAGAATTTCACGGTCGAGAGCCTGATCGAATCGGAGGAACTGCGGCGTACTGGAAATGGAAACATTTGCGGCAATGTTCCGGTTTGGGAAAGCGAAACGTCCGAATTTCGGGAAACGAAACGTCTTCATTCACCGTTTGATCGGGATTTTGAAGAAGAACCGGATGCCGAAATTTTCTGTGAAGTCTCTGACCGCATGAGTCGTCCGAACGTGATGGAGATCCCGGCTGAATTTTCCATTTTGTTGGGACGGTGCCGATTCCCGATTTCCGAAATTCTGGGATGGAAGGTCGGCACGGTACTGAATCTGGGGCAAAAATTGGAAGAAAGTGCGGAAGTTTTCGTAAATGGAGGTTGCGCGGGCCGCGGATTTCCGGTAGAATGCGAGAATCGTGTAGGAGTCCGGCTCTGCAGTCCGGTTCCTGAAAGATTTTGAGAGTTCCGCCGATTTGCGATTTTCGCAGGAGTTTTCCGTGTTTTTGCGTTCCCGTGTCCTCACGCCGCGTTTTTTTTCGATCCTTTTGCTGTTCCATGTCGTCGGCTTTGCGCTTGCACTGCCGTCGACGGGCTGGAAATGGCTCATTTTCCCTGCGCTTGCTGCGGGAGTACTCCCCGTTCTGATGGAACGGCTTCCCGGACGCCATCCCTACCTGAAACTCTGGTTTTTCGGGACACTTTTCTGGGTCTATCTGGTGCATTTCGTGCGTTTCCCGCATTGGGTCAACTACGGACTCTGGTTTTTGCTTGCGGGATACATGGGGGCCGGTTTTCCGATTTTCGTTGGAATTTCCCGTACGCTGCTCCATGAACGCATTCCTAATTGGGGACGCCGATTCCTGGGAAAAGAGCCCTGGAGTCCGGGGGGTCAGTGTGCGTCGGCCCTTCTGGTCATTCCGATCATCTGGATGGCGAGCGATCTGATGCGCGGATTTCTGTTTGCCGGAGCCATCATCGGGACGGCGGCAGACGTTTTCTATCGAGATCCGATTTTCATTCAGACGGCGGACATTGCGGGACAGCGCGGTGCCGCGGCCTTTTTGGTCTTTTTGAGTACGGCCCTCGTTCTGGCATTGAAGCCGATTTTCGAGAAACTCCTTCTCTTCGGCAGTGCACCGATTTCCGAAAACGAAGTCGTGCAGAATCGTTTTGCGTCTGACCGGACGGCGTGCATTTGGGGAACGGCGGCATTTCTGGCCGGCTCTGCATTCCTGCTTGGGTACGGAAGCTGGCGGCTCGGAGAGTCGAATCCCAACGCACCGATGGGAAATTTCGCGCTTCTTCAGGGATGCGTCAAAGCAGAACTGACCGTGACTCCGGAACTCATGCGTAAAACGGATGCCGCCTACTCCGCGCTTCTGCAGAAAGTTCACGTGGATCGAAGTCTCTGGGAAAGTACGGACGAAGCCAAACGTCTGGATCTGGTCGTCTATCCGGAGAGCATCTACCGGTTTCCGATCCTGTTTGCGGGAGAAAACGCTCAAATGCCTGCGGGACTGCTGACGGAAGAGGGAACGCCGTTTCCGGCAGAAGAATTTCAGGCGGAAGTAGAGCGTTCGGCCAATGAGAGCCAGGAATATTTTCTCGATTTTACGGAACAGGTCATCCAGGCTCCGTTTTTGACCGGCTGCGCGATTTCCTTCTACCTCGAAAACGGTCCCAAACATTTCAATTCCGCGCTCTTTGCGATGCCGGGAGACCAAAAGATCGATCCGGAGTGCATCTACCATAAAATGGGACTCGTACCGTTCGGTGAGTACATTCCGCTGATGCGGACACTACGCGCATGGTTCCCGCAGCTGGAGAATTGGATGCCGATCTATTCTCTCGATGCCGGAACGCATCCCGTCGCGATCCAGATCCCGATTTCTTCCGCAAAACGTTCCGCTGCGGATGATGCTTCGGAAAAACCGCTCCCCGCAGCTTCCATTTCTTATTCTGACGGGACTTCGGCAGAACAGATCCCCGCTTCTCTCTCCTCGGACGGAACGTCGGCAGGTCCGGTTTCAGACGGTCCGGTCCCGGATGAAAAAGAGAATACGCTCAACGCACTGTGCAGCATCTGTTTCGAAACGACGCTTTCGCAGATGACCCGGAAGCAGATCGCGGAACTTCGGGAGAAGGGTACGGAAGCGGATTTCATCCTGACGCTCGCGAACAATGGCTGGTTCGGGCTTTCTCATGAATCGGAACTTCTGCTCGCCTGCGGAGTCCTGCGTGCGGTGGAAAACCGGAAACCGCTCCTGATGGCGGCAAACTACGGGATCACGGCCTCCGTCGACGGAAACGGACGGATCTTAGGAGAGGTCGAGACCGGAAAAGAGGACGTTTTGTTCGCGCAGGTACAGAAAGATCCGCGCCGTTCGTTCTTCACCGAATGGGGATGGATCTTTTTCTGGTTCCCGCTCGCGTTTGCAGTACTCGGAATTCCGCGGCGAAAAAGAAAAGACGCCGCGAAAAATGAACCTTCCGGCATACGGATCGAAACATGAAGTCCTTCGGGGGGCGGATCTAAAGGTAAACGAAACAGAAAAAATGAAAAAACGGCATCTCTGAATTTCAGGAGACGCCGTTTTGTGTATTCATCCGAATCGGCAGGAACGCACTCGTGATCCTAGAGGCTCGACATATCGACGAGCTGTCCGTCTTCACGATGAAGGAGACGCTTAAGGACCTCCGACGTTACGCTGTACGAGACAGACTGGCAGTGACCGTCTGCGAACATGAAGCCGCAGGCTCCAAAATGTACGGAACCAAACGCATTGATGTTGGAAAAATTGATCCGCGACTGATAGATCCTGCCGTCAGAATAGCAGCGCAGATTATCGTAGTTCTGGCCGCCGAGATAGCAGTCGTCATCATCGCTTTGGAGTGAAGTGTTGAAGTTAAGGTTCAATGTTCGTTCACCAACGAGGATCGTGTTGCTTAGTCCGTCCATAACGTCTTTTTCGTAAACCATACTTTGCTTGAAGATCAGACCGCCGGCAGTCACGTCATCGTAAGTGGATTCAACGCTTCCGACAGCACCACGGTTGGCGGCATAATCTGTTTTTGGCATCATGGAAGGTCCCGTACTCTGTTCGCTGTCGGAAATGACTTCACGGCTGCGCGAAAGGTAATTTTGGGCCGGTCGGCATGACGGGCAGTAGAAAAAGGAAACGGGGGTCGAGACGCGAGTGGAAATATCCGCCTGGTGAAGCGTCGCGAGTTCCAGGAACGGCAGCACATTGTACGTCCAGCCGCCGCGCTGATCGGCCCCGGTGCCCCGCTCTCGGTCGCCAATGTACGGATAGCCGTGACCGCCGGAAGGAAAACGTCCCTGATTGTTCGCATTATGTGCCTGAACGGCCGTACCGAGCTGACGCATATTGTTCGTGCACTGCATCTGACGCGCAGCTTCCCGCGCATTCTGAACCGCAGGAAGAAGCAGTCCCATCAAAACCCCGATGATGGCGATGACGACCAACAGTTCTACGAGCGTAAATCCTGATTTTTTCACGTTTTGTTCTCCGTTTGCTTTTTTGGACCCCATGTGGTTTTCTGTTTTATCGGCAGAAAAAGCCGATCGGTTTATTTTTTACGTTTCGGAACGCACTTTCGTTTGGAAATTTTATTCTTTCGCATCCGCCGGCGTTTCCGGATCCGGTTTTGATCCGGATCCTGCTACTGCCTCTGACCCGGCTCCTGATCCGGATCCCGAGTCTTTCTTTCCATGCTCCTGAAGATTCCGCAGGTAGAGGGTCCCGCCGATCAGAAGCAGGATCCCGAGCAGGATGAACGCGGAGATCCGGTAGATCGTTTCCAGGTGCGAAATATCCACGAGGAAGATCTTTCCGACCGTCAGCGCGAAAAGGAGATGCGCGGCCGTCCGGATCGGTTTCCAGTTCCAGCGGATGCCGATCGAAAGCAGCGTCAATGCAAAGAGGCTCCACACGATGGAGACGGCTCCCTGACGCATGGAGGGAAGGTACTCCGTCATGCAGAGACTGGCTTCCAGCGTCAGCCAGCCCCAGAGATAGAGGAGCCCCAGCGTACCGAAAATTTTTGCCGTTTCAAGAGAATTGGAAATTCGGGCGTTTTCCCGGGCGCGGTATGCGCTTCCGGCAAGGACCAGCATCGAAATGCCCGGAACGAGGAATCGCAGTGCGCGGATCGGCAGTTCCTGCAGGCAGTCCCACGGATCCTGAAATTCATGGAAGGCGTAGGCTTTTCCCAAAAGGGCACTGAAATTCTGGACCTGATAGTATTCCATGAGAGCGAAATACGCGGCGATCCCCAGAAGCATCGCGAGGCCCCGGACCAGCCACGTCGTGAGATTGCTCGGGATCTTCTGCGACGCACTGTGGAAGGCGGCGCAAATGAGAAGAAGGCACGGCAGGTTCCAGTACCCGAGACTGTTTCCGAGCGTCAGCGGGAAAACGAGGAACGCCAGCGCGAGGTCCGCGGCACGGAATGGAAGGTTCTGCTCCGTCCGTTTCAGAAGGAAGAACGCCAAAAGGTACCCGAACGCCAGAAGTGCCGGAAGTGTGCGGATCGCGGACGTGTGCGGGATGCCGAAGATGGAAACTCCCGGATCCCACATGGTCAGAAGATTTTGAAGCATCGTGCAGAAAAACAGTGCGTTGAAGAACGCCAGAACGAGATCTCCCGCCGTAGAGGAGAAAACGAGCTGACGGACCCTGCGCTGCGCGATGAGGTGGAAGGCCGCGAGGAAAAAGATCGATATTCCCGCGAGGAAACTCTGAAGAGCAAGCTGTGCCGTTCCCAGTTCATTCGCCATTTGGGCGATGGAGTCTGCACTCCAGCGGAATGACGGCCAGATCCAGAGAATGAAAGTTCCGGCAAACGCGATCCATGCGGGAAGGCTCCACGAGTGCGCACGGCGCATCCAGAGGATCCCCAGCGTCGGGAAGGAAAGGTAAACGGCGAGAAAAACGAAATTCTCGCGGAAAAACGGGAAAAAGTACGGCGTCAGGTACGCGCCGAGCATTCCGAGGACGGCGATCAGACGGCTTTCCCGGCGAATGGCCGTAAGGACCAGCGCAAGCGTCACGGCACAGCACCATGCGAGTCCCCATTCCTGCGGGATCAGCGAGTAAAGCCGGCTCGCTCCGTAGGCAGAAAAGTAGAGGACGCACGTACTTCCGGCGATGA
Organism: uncultured Planctomycetaceae bacterium; assembly: GCA_964599445.1. GTDB lineage: Bacteria > Planctomycetota > Planctomycetia > Pirellulales > Thermoguttaceae > RGIG3701. The sequence goes on from CAZRGJ010000008.1 coordinate 5,675, forward strand.
GTGCCTGACCGAGAAGATTCAGCGTCGTGTGCCAGAGCCGAAGTCCACCGAAATACATGGCCAGACCGACGAGCGTCGTGCCGAGGATGCGGATCTGCGGACTGAGCCACCCCTGGTCGATGGAGTACTTTACGAAGAAGCCGAGACCGAGTACGAGTACCAGCATCCCGAAGCGGATGAGCCAGTTGGACGCCATGATGAATTCACGGTTTTCGTTTTCGCGAAGCTCTTCCCTGCCGTACCAGAACCAGTTCCAGCCGCGCGACATTTCCTGCTGCGGAGCGTTGACGGAATACGGTTTCGAAGCGGAAGAACGCGGTTGGGCAGAAAGAGCCGGAGCAGTCGGCGTCTGAACCGGAGAGGTCGGCGTCTGGACCGGAAAGGATGAAGCACACGGATCGGAAGACGAAAGCGGAGAAATGTCCGTTTCGCTGGTCTGCGGAGTCCCTGAAGGTGCGGAAGTACATTCGGAGATCGTGCCGGAAACTGGTACGGTACTGGACAGCGAAAAGTCTTCCGGAAGCGTTTCTTTTGGCGCGGAAATGACTGCGGGAGGATTCTGGGCCGTTTGGGATCGGGCTGAAACGGGCGTTTCCGCGGACGGAGGGACCGGCAAGGATACCGCAGCGGACGGATTTTCCGAAATGGTCTGCGAGCCGGGCGAATCCGTTTTTTGAAGTTCCTTTTGCTGAAGGAGAAGCGCTTTCAGAAAAATGCGCAATTCGGAGCAGATCTTCTCCGTATTTTCCTGCATTCTGCTGGTCAGGTACATCGTCAGGAAAAATGGAAACGCGAGGAATACGAATCCCGCAAGCAGAAAAAAGAGCACGATGATCTCAGGCATGACGCACCTCTAAAATGATGAAACCAAAATGATGAAAACGGGGCAGTACCCAAATCTCCCAATTACTAAAATAGTCAAAATTAAAAAAAATTCAAGGAGTAGAGAAGGGATTCTTGCGTTTTTTAAAGAAAATTAGAAGAAAATTTCAAATTTTTCAGAAAGCTCCGAACGACGATGAAAAAAGGACGGCACACGGCCCAACCGCTCCGAGCGTTCCCCCAATCGGCGGCCGTGTGGAGAACAGATCCTTGGGAACGTTTCCAAACCTACGGAGGAAAACTGCCGGCTTCCCTCCGAGAAAGAACGAGACGTTAGCGTCCGCGATTCTGGAGCTGGCGCGCCTGGTCTGCGGAAATGACCTGCGGACCTTCTCCCGCCGTTTTTTCGTAGAAGCCGTCGCCGCTTTTTTTGTACTGGGTGAAACCGTGGTTTGCGAGATTTTTCGGGCTGAGCATATCTTTCTCGCTCTTGATGGACGCGACGCGGATATTCAGCATTTTCCGCACGGGTTTTCCACAGTCGGGACAGACTGTCAATTCCGGCTCGCTCCGATTCTGAAGCACTTCAAAAACTTCCGGGCAGTCCTTCCCTTTTTCCTGCGTGTGGCCGTATTTGAACAGCGGCATGAATGGATCTCCTTTTGAACGGAACGTGTGTCTGAAAGGTTTCGGATGATTTCGAATGGTTTCGGATGGTTTCAAATCCGAAATTTCTCTCATTTTATCCGAAAATCATCTTCCGTCAAGATACCCGGAGGCGAAAAAAAGGAAATTTTGCGCGGATTCTGTCTGCTTCGTATTTTCCGAATGGCGTTTTGAATAGAAAATTTTCAGGAAAGGAAAAAGACACGGAATCGTCTCTTGACAAAATAGGTTGGTTTGGGTAAAATGGAAGAGATTTTCTTCGCAGATAGACCGGGGTCCCCCCTTTTGAAAAATGCCATCATCTGGTATAATGGGGAGGAATTTTGTGTCGTTGAGGCCATTAGTTTGGGAGAGCCATGAAAAAAATCGCGCTTTTTGGAGCAACCGGGAGCATCGGACGCAGTACGCTGGATGTCGTCGGCACCATCGACGGATTTTGTGTTTCCGCCATTTCCGGCCATCAAAATCTCGAGCTTCTTCATCAGCAGGCGGAACGTTTTCGACCTCGCTGGGTCATTTTGACGGATGAATCTGCGGCAAAAGAGTGGAACTGGTCTCTTCCCAAAGGGACGGAACTCTGCGTCGGAATGAAGGCCCTGACGGAGATCGCAGCGGAAGCGGAGATCGACATCGTGGTCTCTGCCATCGTGGGACGCGCGGGGCTTGAAAGTACCGTCGCGGCAGCAAAGGCCGGGAAGCGGATCGCGCTAGCGAACAAGGAAAGTCTCGTCGCAGGCGGCGCGGTCGTGAAGCGTCTCGCCAAAGAAAACGGAGCGGAGATCGTGCCGGTGGACAGCGAGCACAGTGCGATCTTTCAATCACTTCAGGCCGGGAAACGGAACGAACTGGAGCGCGTCATCCTGACGGCAAGCGGCGGACCGTTTTTCCGAATGCCTGACGAAGAACTCAAAAACGTGACGCTTGCGCAGGCTTTGCGCCATCCGACGTGGAACATGGGGGCGAAAGTGACCCTCGATTCCGCGACGCTCATGAACAAAGCACTCGAGATCATCGAGGCAAAATGGCTCTTTGATCTCGACATGGAGCGCGGCGAGCTGGAAGTCATGGTCCACCCGCAATCCGTCGTTCATTCCATGGTGGAATTCCGCGACGGTGCCGTCATTGCGCAGCTGAGTCCGCCGGATATGTGTCTCCCCATTCAGAATGCGCTCACGTACCCGGACAGAATCGGCGGAGGACCGACACGAAGAACGAACTGGAGACTGGATCAGACGCTGGAATTTTTCGCGCCGGACTATTCCCGTCCCAAATTTGACGCACTGAAACTCGGCATGGAGACCGCTCTTCGGGGCGGAACTGCCGGAGTCGTTCTGAACGCGGCAAACGAAATGGCAGTCTCGGCATTTACGCGCGGAGAACTCCGTTTCGATCAGATCGTGCCGACGGTCCGTCAAATCGTCGAGGAGCATGATTTTCAGCCGGAACCGACGCTGGAAGAACTCACGAGTCTGGACGAGAAGATCCGGGCGAACTTCCGCACGCCGGAAAACTGAAAGTTCCAAAAAACGGATCGCGCCTGCACGCTCTTTGCAGTACGCACCGGACGACCGGGAATCTTGCCGGACGTACCAGGAAAGCACCGAGGCTCCGTGAGTGCCCGAAGACTCCGCGGCGTCGGCGATCCAACGGATTTCACGAAACAAAACCATCAATGGGCTTCAACCCTTCTGCCGAACTGCGTTTCCGGCGGGATGCAGATCCTGCACGGGACGTGATTTCGGAATAGATTTTTTAGGAAAGAATGAAATTATGGAAAATGTGCTGATTTTGGCGGCATGGGATCTCGCCTTTTTCAAAGCGGTTTTTCTTTGCGCACTTGCGCTTGGACTCATCATTTTTATCCACGAGCTTGGCCATTTTCTCGTGGCGAAGGCGTGCGGCGTCCGGTGCGACAAATTCTACATCGGGTTCGACTTTTTCGGTCTGAAACTTCTGCATTTCAAGTACGGTGAGACGGAATACGGCATCGGCGTTTTTCCGCTGGGCGGCTACGTGAAGATGCTTGGTCAGGAAGACAATCCGGGAGAGACCCGTGAACGGATCGCGAAAGCGAAAGAAGCGCAGGAGAAACTGGCGAAGTATCGTGAAGCTCTCCAGAACGGTCAGCAGCCTGCCGAGATGCCGGGCGAGCTCCTTGAAGACGGAACGCGGGAATCGCTTACGGAAGAAGAGATCGGAGCCGCGGAAAAACGCATTCTTGCGGAGATCGAGGAAGCCGAAAAGCTCATCAACGATCCGCGCAGCTACCAGGCGAAAAGTGTGCCGCAGCGTCTCGCCATCATCGTCGCCGGCGTGACGATGAACGTGATCCTCGCGTTTTTGGCGGCCGTCACGGCATTCATGCTCGGCACGTTCAAGGCTCCGTGCGAGATCGGACACGTGCATCCCGGTCAGGCTGCATGGGAAGCCGGTCTTCAGCCGGACGACAGGATCCTCCAGATCGGCAAAAATCAGCTCACGTACTTTGAAGAGATCCAGAAAAACGTCACCCTCGGCAGCAATCTGGAAGAGGGCCTCTACATCAAGTACCAGCGCAGCGGAGAAACTCCGGAAGCGGTGAAGGCGTCTCCGAAGAAATACGCACTTGCGCCGATGCTCGGAGCAACTGCCGGCATGGTACCCGTTCTGGAAGCACAGCCTGTCATGCCGGCATCTCCGACGTTCCTTGCGGAGCAGGAATTGAAAAAAGGCGACATTCTGGTCGGCGTCAATGAACGCGAGATCCGATCCAATTTCGAAGCGCAGAAAGCACTTTATGCCGCGACCGGTGAAAACATGACGCTGAAATTTCTCCGTCCGTCTGCCGAAGCGCAGGAAAAACGGATGGATGCTCTTAAAAAACTGAAAGTTGGAGACGACGCACAGCGGGCGTTGATCGAGGATGAGTACCGGCAGGGTGCGGAAGCATTCGAAGTCCTGGTCGAGCCGATGAAAGCCCGCCATCTGGGCATCGTGTTGACTATGGGACCGATCCAGTGCATCCGGGAAGGTCAGAGTTCGCTGGAAGGTGCCGGCCGCGCAGGTCTGAAACCCGGAGATCAGATCACGGGCTTCGAAGTCACGGTCGACGGAAAAGCGCAGATGGTGCGGGAGCTTGACCCGGTCAAACTTCCATTCATGGTCCAGCAGGAAGCAAAACTGCGGGCCGGAGTGGGGATCCCGACGCTGAATTTTGCAGTTTTGAAGAAGGAAACCGGCACGGAAGAGGTGGTCCCGGTCGAATTTTCGCTGGATGTCTTCAGCGCGGAACAGTATTTCTTCGGCAGCGGCGAGGTACTTCCGGAAATCGGTCTGACGTATGAGATCCTTCCGAAAGTCGCGTCCGTCATGCCGGGTTCCGAGGCAGAAAAGAACGGCGTGAAGCCGGGATTCGTCATGGAATCCATGAAGCTGAAATTTGAGGAGCCGATGAATGTGGAAGGTTCCGAAAAAGAGAAAAAGATCGTGAGCTTTTTTGAAGGGAACGAGCCGAAGCACATTTTCCGTGAAGGGATCTGTTCCTGGCCGATGGTCTACCATGGCATGATCCTGCTTTGGCCGAAATTCAGTTCCTCCGTCGAAGTCGCCTTCAATGATCCGGATTCCGGGGTCTCGAAGACCGTCGACCTGCCGATCCAGGAATACGAAGATGCCTGCGCCTATCATATGGACCTGAATTTTGAAGCCCGCAGGATCTACATTCAGGAAAGTTTCGCCAACGCCGTCGCCAGCGGTGCGCAAGAGACTGGAAATGCCCTGACGATGGTTTACCAGATGCTCGGAAAACTTTTCTCCGGTCAGGTCTCCGTCAAGGGACTCGGTGGACCGGTCCTGATCGCACAGGCGGCTTACTCGTCCGCAAAAGAGGGACTCTCCCCGCTCCTCATGTTCATCTGCCTCATCAGCGCGAACCTGGCGGTCCTGAACCTCCTGCCGATCCCGGTTTTGGACGGTGGACACGTCGTGTTCCTGCTTTGGGAAGGGATCACCGGAAAGGAACCGAACGAAAATCTCGTCATCATTTTGTCGTACATGGGACTCCTTTTGTTCCTCGGCCTGACGATTTTCGTGCTGGGACTGGATCTTGGATTCATTCCGCGTTTTTAGGCACTGCGGTTTCGGGCTGGCAGTTTCAGACTGTCGATGCGTCCCTTTGATCCATCAGGATTTTTTGAAGAAGACGAACGACGCCTGAAATCAGGAATTTTTGTGAAGAGATTCCGTTTGCTTCGGATCTTTCGCTGAATGTTTACGCAGCGTAAAAGTTGGAGGCAAACGGAATTCCGATTTTTGGAAGGATTTTGAAAATGCGTTTTCCCTTTTCGCTCACGACGTCCATGACGCGGCATATTTTGATTCAGGGGATCAAAGGGGTGAAAAAGTACCCGCTCGTTTTGATGCTTGAGCCGCTTTTTAAGTGCAATCTCCACTGCGCCGGCTGCGGGAGGATCCGTGAATACGCGGACCACATGACGGAAATGCTTTCGGTCGAAGAGTGCCTGGATTCCATGAATGAGTGCGGTGCACCGATCGTCAGCATCTGCGGCGGGGAGCCGCTGATCTATCCGGAGATCGGAGAACTAGTCCGCCGGACGGTCTTTGAGCAGAAACGGCACGTTTACCTCTGCACGAACGGGCTGATGCTCAAAAAGCACATCGAGGACGGAACGTTTCGTCCCACGAGCCGGTTTTTCATCAACGTGCATCTCGACGGAATGGAGAAAAACCACGACGCCTCCACTTCACGCACCGGCGTCTGGTCCGCAGCGGTCGAGGGGCTGAAAGCGGCGGTCGAAGCCGGTTTCCAGGTCTGCACGAACACGACGCTCTATCGGGAATCTTCTGTTGACGAGATCACGGAACTCTGCACGATGCTGGAATCTCTCGGAGTCTGCAGCATGATGCTCGCGCCGGCATACTCTTACGAGACATTTGACGCGGAATCGCAGGAATCGCTTTTCCTGGTCCGCGAGGAGACGCAGTCACGCTTCCGCGAGCTGGAAAATAGACTGACGGGAAAACGGCTCGCGACCACACCGCTGTACATGGATTTCCTGACGGGGAGACGGCAGCTTCCGTGTGCCGCCTGGGCAAATCCAACGCGAAATGTCTGCGGATGGAAGGGACCGTGCTATCTGCTGACGGACGCACACTACCCCACCTACCGCGAACTGCTGGAAAAGACGGACTGGGAAACGCTTGGCCCGACCGGTTCCGATCCGCGGTGCGCAAACTGTATGATGCACTGCGGTTTTGAACCCGGTGCGGTTCTCGTGAGTACCAAAAATCCGATCCAGGGGCTTCGCACGATGCTCTGGCAGCTTGGGATATTTTAAGTCGAAAGATTTTTTGCCGGAGGGGAAATTTCGGCAGCGGAACGTGTCTGCAGAAACCGGCGGATGAAATGAAAATTTTGTCTGCGGATGATGAATGCCGGGATTTTTGCCGATACTTTTTCGGTATGGTCTTAAAATTTACGCTGGCTCCATTCAGGAACGGATTCGACATTCGGGCGATCCGTTTGTGTAGGAACTGGAATTTAAGAAAGTGGGAAAAACGTGGCAGAAAATGAATTAACGAAAGCCGCCATCGGCTTCTTAACGGTCGTGGATGAAGGTCCTCACGGCCTTTTTGGGGGGTACCTGATCCTGAATCCGGCAGGGCGTCCGGTAGAATTTCACTGTACGGCAGCCGTCAAAGCCAATCGTGCACAGGAGATCCTCTACGGGACGACTCTGAAACCGTATCTTTACGGAGAGCAGATCGCGCGGACGCTCATTGAAAAATCGAAGATCCTGCCGCGGGCGGTCTGTTTCGATCAGGAATGTGCGCTTTGTGTGCGTCCTCTGGTCTCGATCCCCGCCATTCTGGTGGAAGACGCACAGGGAGCCGATTCGGTACCGGAAGATCAGATCCTCTGGAATCGGAAGCAGATCCTTTCTGCCCGCAGTGAGGACACGGACGACATTCCGGCTCTTAGAAAAGTCCTTGAGGAACTGGTCATCGAATTCGATTTCATGGAGCCGTTTGAGCGGATCCGCAATGCCATTCTCGAGGCAAAAAAGGCAAACTGATCCGACCGAACAGTACTTCGCAGAGTCCGGAACCGCCATTCCAGAGAGAGATCCCAGAGAATGCCCGGGAAACCGCGTACTCCGAATGTCCGGCGAATCATGGATTCAGGAAGCCCGAGGTATTGCGCATTTCCGGAAATTTGAGAAATTTTGGAGAAAAGAAATTTCATGGATGAAATTCAGGTCCTGACGCTTGATCTTCCGAAAACCAGAGTCAACGAGCTGGCTTTGGGATGGAATATTGCGATGAATCGTGCTCCGAAAGTGGAGATCCGCAGTTTCTCCGTCCAGATGCGCACGCCGCAGGCTTTGACCGTCCGGATCTCTCCGCCTGGCATCTCGGTCAGCAGTTTCTATTTTGGAGATCCGGAGGAACTCTGCAAGCCGAACGAAAAACGCGAGAAAAAGAGCAGCGGACGCGGAGACGGCGAAAATGCGGACGGCACAGGAAATGCAGCAGATGGAATGGTCGCAAACGGCGGTTTTTCGGAAGAAGATTCCATTCTGCCGTGGGATGAAAACGCGCCGGGGAGTGCGGAAGACGACACGCTGGAAGCTCCCGGATGCCGATGCGAAAACGCTCTTCAGGAACCCAGCGATGAGGAACTTCTCCCGGACGGCGTGACGCGGGAGACGATGGCGGATCTGGATGGCGAACTGGGAGAGGACGCAGAAGAAGGCGGTGCTTCCGAAACGGATGGGGAAGATGCGGAAACAGAGGATCCGGACTCTGAAGGCGATTCCGGAAGCGACGCACTTCATCAGAGCATTCCGGAGGGAATGACGCACCTGCTGCCTCCGAAAAATCTCATCAAACTGGAAGACCGGCTGCGCTACCTTCTTCAGCCGCCGCTTGAGCAGCTCTGCACGGACAGAAACCTGGTCTTTCCGTTCGTCCCGTTTCAGTACCAGTGGGAGGGGGTTTCCTTCCTCTACTCACGCGATGCGGCCATTCTCGCAGACGAAATGGGTCTCGGAAAGACGATGCAGGCCATCACGACAGTGCGGCTTCTTCTGCGAAACGGCGACATTCGGAACGTACTTTTCGTCTGTCCGAAGCCGCTGGTGACGAACTGGAAGCGGGAATTTGAAGTCTGGGCACCGGAGATCCCGGTTTTGGTGATCCAAGGGGACCGCGTGCGGCGCGAATGGCAGTGGGGGCTTCAGGACATCCCGGTGAAGATCGCGAACTACGAGCTTCTGCATCGAGACCGGGAAATCTATGCGCCGAAAAAGGACGGGATCCCGAAACACTTTGACCTGGTGGTTTTGGATGAATCGCAGAAGATCAAGAACGTCCGGAGCGCGACTTCCGTGGCGGCGCGAAGCATTTCCAGAACGCGAAACTGGGCCATGACGGGTACGCCGATCGAAAATTCGCCGGAAGATCTGGTGGGGATCTTTGAGTTTCTCTCGCCGGGGTATCTCTCCAGCGACATGAAGCCTATGGTCATGAGCCGGGCGGTCCAGGACTACATTCTGCGCAGGACGAAGGACCTCGTGCAGAAGGATATGCCGCCGAGACTTTACCGTGACGCGGCACTCTGCATGACGCCGGAACAGCAGGAAACGTACTTCATGGCGGAATCGCAGGGCGCGCTGAGGCTTTCGGAAATGGGAGCCTCCATCACGATCCAGCATGTTTTTGAACTGGTGCTGCGTCTGAAGCAGATCTGCAATTTCGACCCGTGCACGGGAGACAGTCCGAAACTTCAGCGTCTGGAGGCAGATCTGGAAGAAATCGCGGCCAGCGGACGAAAGGCGATCGTTTTCAGTCAGTGGACCGAGACGATTTTCCGGCTAAGCAAACATCTTCAGCGTTTCGGAGCACTCGAGTACCATGGAAAGATCCCGCCGGCGCAGCGGGACGCGGTCATTCAGAAATTCAAGACGTCGCCGGAGAATCACGTACTGCTGATGAGCTACGCGACCGGGGCGGTGGGGCTGAATCTTCAGTTCTGCAATTACGTCTTCCTCTTTGACCGGTGGTGGAATCCAGCGATCGAGGACCAGGCGATCAACCGTGCGCACCGCATCGGCGTGAAGGG
>CAZRGJ010000008.1:15294-26220 GCA_964599445.1 uncultured Planctomycetaceae bacterium
CGCCACGATCACCCGATTTTTGATGCAGAACACGATCGAAGAGCGCATCAACCGCATTCTGGAAGAGAAGCGCGCGCTTTTCGAGACCATCCTCTCCGGTTCCCGCGAGCAGCCGAAGAAACTGGGACTCACCCAGGATGAGGTCTTCGGCCTCTTCAAGCTCAAGAGTCCGCGCGGAGTCATCGAGAAGATCTGAAAACGGATCCCAAACAGGATCAGAGCCGGTCCGGGAAACGACTTTTCCGGACCGGACTTTATGCACAGAACGCATTCAGAATCGTGCTTTTCGGACGTACCGGATGAATTCTTTTTCCAGTTCTTCGACCGGGCCAAAAATTTCTTCAAAATCTGCGAGACGCTCTTCGTAGGCGTCCCACATCAGGATCGGCTTTTCTCCCATCTTTCGGACGTACTCCAGATACTGTTTCGGCCGCGTCTTGATGAGAAACCAGGTGAGCGTCCAGGATTCGGCATAGGCTTCCTGCACGGAATCGGTGTTTTGAAAAAGCGCGTCGTTCGTCAGAAGCTGTTCCAGCTGACCTTCCGGACGGCGCGGAAGATAGTTTTTGAAGTAGGGGAGCCAAAACGGATTGGGGCGTCCGATCCCGCTCCATCCCTTTTCGCTTTTCAGGTTGGGAGACTCAAAAAAGAGCGCGATCCCCTCATTGTACCAGCGCGGAATATCGCCAAACCGGTTCGCCAGCCCGCGATTGTGTGCGAGTTGGTGTGCGGCTTCGTGAATGACGGTCGCGACCTGCTTTTCCGCATTGGGACGCTTGAGGATCTCCCGCGTGAAAGTCAGAAAATTCCGATTGGCAGAGTTCCCGTCTGCGTCTTCTGCGGCAGCAAGCGTTTCTCGGCCGCTCAGATCATAGCAGACCACGCGGTTCGTCTGGAAACTATAGTACGCGATGACGGAGCTGCCGACGGCTTCATTTTCAGACTCGGCAAAGGCATGGTATTCGGCTCGGTTTGGGAAAATGATGCAGAAAAGCGGAAATTCCGGCTCACGGAGCGGCAGTCCGCGGTTCGTCCAGTAGTTTTCAAATGCAGAATAAAGCCGTTCCAGAAGCAGACCGTTCCAGCGCGCGTACTCTTTGGAGGTCTTGAAAAAAAGAACAAAATGCTTCGTTTTCAGGACGCGGAATCCGTCCGGAAGACGCTCCAGGTACGTTTCTGCGAGTTCATCCTGCGTCATGGGAACGAACTCCTGCGGATTGCGCGTCGCCTTGAGGATCATCTCATACTCGATCGGATGGATCGAGCCGTTTCGTTCCTGAAGAAGGAGACTTTTATCCTGCGCGACGACCAGAACACGCCCAACGGACGTCACGGGCGCAGATCCGGGAGTCGGTTTCCAAATGACGGTGTCGAGTGCGGAGACATGAAGGACGGAAAAGAAACAGAGCGTCAGGCACAGGATCCCGAAAAAGAACCGGGGAAAGAGCCTGAAAAAGCGGCGTCGGTCGGATTTTTGGCGCATCATTTTCTTTTCCGCCCTTTCTCTCGTCAGTTGGATCCTTCGTCCGTACCGTCTTCCGGCGCAAGCTGATAGATCGACGGAAGCTCACGTCCCTGCTCGCAATAATCCAGACCGTAGCCGACGATGAATTCATCCGTGATCTCAAATCCGCAGTAATCGATGGTGAGATCTTTCTTGCATTTTCCGGGTTTAAAGAAGAGTGCCGCGATCCGGACTTCTTTGGCTCCGAGTTCAAAAAGTTTGGTTCGCAGGAAGTGCATGGAATTTCCAGTCTCCACGATGTCTTCCACGATGACGACCGTCCGTCCTTCCACCGGTCTTGGGAAAGGTTTCGTCGCCCGGACATTTCCGGAACTCTGCGTTCCCGTGTAGCTGGAGATCCGGAAGAAAGTCATGTTGTGCGGAATGTCGATATTTTCCATCAGATCCGCGAAAAAGAAGACGGCTCCTTTCAGAATGCAGACAAAAAGCGGGCAGGAATCCTTCAATTCCTCGTTCATTTGGTGAGTGAGGCGTTCGACTGCCGCTTCGATCTCTTCCTGGGAAATGTATGGGACGAATGTTTTGTCGAGTATCTGTACTTTCATTTTGGGTCTGAAAATAAAAGGGATCCGCAAGCAGCGAGTCAGTTTCACTGCCTGCACGGGGGCATGGATTTTTAGAAACGATTGAATACGATGCGCTCTTCCAGCGGTTTCTTTGCCGGGCTGGCGCCTTTTTCTGCCGGAACGCCAATGGGAAGGAGGACTTCCACGGACTGACCGGCAGGAACGTTGAGCATTTCGTTGAGTTTGGCACCGACCTCATTCATCATCAGCCCTCCCTGGACCCAGACGGAAGCGTAGCCAAGTGCGGTGATGGCGAGGAGCATATTCTGGACGGCGGCGGCAAAATCTTCCACATGGAAAGAGCGTCCCATGAAGACATGATCCGGACGCGCGACGACTGCGATCGCGGCTTTGGCGGTCTTCATCCCGGCGGGACGTTCGATCATCTCGCCAAGTTTCGCGAGGATCTCCGGATCATCGATCAAAACGAAAGAGCAGGTCTGTGCATTTTTCCCGGTCGGAGCCAGACGGCCGGCTTCCGCGATCTTCAGAAGATCTTCGCGCGGAACGGGTGCGTCTGTGTACGGATTGCGGTAGGAGCAGCGTTTTTCAATGGCTTCAAAAAGTTCCATGATTTTCCTTTCCTGAGGTTGAGATCCTGCGCAAGGATCGGTTTTGTGTCTGTCTGAGGCTGTGGAAGGCAGACGGAATGATGTTTTGGGTACTTTCTTAATTTTACGGAAACGGGGGAATCGTATCGCGGACGGCTCCATGTGCGGAATCTCGCGGATCACTCAAGCGTGACGGGGTCGCCGTCATTTCTGGCCCCGAGGTCTGCGTAGGTCTCCGGATCGATGGAGTAGGAGATCCCGTGCACGGAACCATCGCACAGAACGGCACCAAAACTCCCTGCGTGAACGCTCCCCATATTGTTGCTGTTCACCATGTAGCCCGCACGGTCCTGGTAGGGAAGGGTGCCGCTGGTCATCTGGCGGTAGGAATCCCAGTCCGCACCGGTGAAGATCGGCTCATTGTCCGAGTTGGACGTTCCCGTTTCGTAGTAGTCGGGCGCGAGGTATTTCTCGCCGACGAGCAGCGTATTGGAGGTCCCGTCGCGGATCTCGCCGATGGCGACTTCGCTTCGTCCAAACATGATGCCCTTGGACGTTGGAGTCGGCCAATTGTACGACTTCGACGCATTGAAAGAACCCGGATCCACGTTGCCGTACGTGTCGGCACAGTTGGCGGCGTAGTCGGATTTTGCGCCGTTCGTGACCGTTTCGGAATTTTTCACGCTGGTCCCGGACGGGTACGTTTTTCCCATTCGGCGAGAGGGACAGCTGAAGACGGAAAGCGGAGTTTCGGCGCGAATGCGTGCATTTGTTTTTTGCGTCGCGCTCTCGGTACCGGGGTCGCCGTCTGCGCCGAGCTGGTAGAGGGCATTCTGTTCCATAAACGGAAGCAGTGAGTAGGTCCAGCCCCCCATCTGATTTTTCCCGAAACCGGCGTCAGCGTCTCCGGTCGAGTTCCAGTACCAGCCGCCGGATGGGAATTTCCGGGTCTGACTTTCGTGATTCATCGACGCCAGCCCCATTTGCTTCAAATTATTATTGCACTGCATTCGGCGAGCCGCCTCACGCGCCTGCTGAACGGCCGGCAGAAGCAGACCGACCAGCATTCCGATGATCGCGATGACCACCAGAAGTTCCACGAGAGTAAATCCTGTTTTGCGCATCAAATGACCTCCGTAGGGCAATGGGAATGATCCGTTTGGGGGGGAAAACGGGCAAAATTCAGCTTTTGGATCCATAGGATCGATCTGTTTTCGTGCCGTCTCGCTTTTGCATCGTCTCGCTTTTTGTTTCATCTCGCTGCGCCTGAAAATCAGTCTGAGTTCATCCGGATAAAAAAACCGGCTTTGGGACATCCGACTGGATCGGAACGCAGTTCACCGACCCGCCAATTCACCGATCCGTCAGTTCACCGACTGCGGACGATCTTCCATTTTCTGCAGCCACCTGGAGATCGCCATGAGCGGGAAGTACTGATGATAGTAATGGTAGCGGAGGTAAAAAACGGCAGGAAAACCGGTTCCAGTGAAGACGTCCTGCGACCAGCTTCCGTCGGGATTCTGATTTTCCGTCAGCCATTGGATCCCGGCACGGACGGCAGGATGGTCCGCCATATCGAATCCGATGAGCCCCAGGATCGCCCACGCAGTCTGACTCGGCGTGACGGGGCCAGTACCGCGCAGGGAAATGTCTTCGTAGGATTCGGGCGTTTCTCCCCATGCACCGCAGGACTGCTGGTGCGCCAGAAGCCAGTTGATCCCGGCACGGACCGCCGGATCATCTTTCGGGATCCCGATCGCCGCCATTCCTGCGAGGACTTCACCAGTCCCGTAAATGTAGTTGGTTCCCCAGCGTCCGAACCAGCTGCCGTCGGGACGCTGCGTTTCCCGCAGATGGCGGATACTGCGTTCCAGTGTCCGGTCCCCCTGCCCGACGCGGAAACCAAGCGTACCGAAACACTCCATAATCCGTGCCGTCAGATCCGGCGTACTCGGGTCGGTCATCGCATTATGGTCGGCAAAGGGGACCTGCGTGAGGAATTCCTTATTGTTGTTGCGGTCAAACGCCCCCCAGCCGCCGTCCGAATTCTGCATCGCGCGGAGCCAGTTCAGCGCACCGTCGACCGCCTCGTCGATCCGCGGGTCAGCTCCGCGTTCCGGCACCATATTCCGCAGAGCCATGATGGCCATGGCGGTGTCGTCGCAGTCCGGGTAGAAGTCGTTTCGGTACTCGAAACACCACATGGCGGGCTTGCATCGGACGGTTTTGCTCCAGTCGCCCGGAACATGGATCTGCTGGTCCAGGACCCAGTCCACGGCTTTTTTGATCTGCGGATGGTCCGCGCGGATCCCGCCAGCCGCGAGGGCACGCATCGAGATGATGGTGTCCCAGACCGGCGAAAGGCACGGTTCGCAGCGTGCGGAATCGTTTTCCGGCTCATCGATGACGAGATTCATGAGCTGATCGTAGAAATAGCGCGTTTTCTCATGGTCATCGCCAAGTCCCAGTGCCTTCATGGCGACGAGTCCCCACATGATGGGAGGCTGGATCGCACCGGGTCCGTCGCTGTTTCGGCAGTGTTCCCAAAGCCATTTTTCTGACCATTTCAGAGCCAGACGGCGCGTCGGTTTCCAGGGAAGCGACTGGTAGGATTTCAGCAGTTTATCCGTCGTGCGAAAGAACGTGTCCCAGCTGAAAAAGCCCGGATGTTCCGGTTTTCCGGGAGCACGGAGCGGTCCCCAGTCTTTCGGGTCCTTAATGAAAAGTTCCCGGATCCCTTTTTCCACCGGGATCTCGCGGACCGGACGCAATGCCGAGACGATCGAGAGCGGCACGACGATGGTGCGCGTCCAGGAGCTGATGGCGTAGAGATTCACGGGGAACCATTTCGGAAGAAGGATCATTTCCGGCGGAACGGCAGGACAGATCGAGTAGGGGATCTGCCCAAGAAGTGCGAGATAGAACCGCGTGAAACTGTTCACCTTGTCCGCACCGCCCATTCGCATGACGCACTGTCTCGCCCGCTGCATATAGTCCGCCGAGAGCGGATGCCCGGTGAGCTTCAGGGCAAAATATGCCTTCACGGTATTTGGGACCGTACTTTTCCCGCCGGTAAACATCGCCCACCCGCCGTCTTCCGCCTGCGTCTTGAGCAGCTGATTCGCGAGCCGTTTGGCCAGCGGAGTCTCTTCAAGTCCCAGAAACGTCAGGATGATGATCAGTTCACTCTGAAGCAGTGCATCGCCTTCCAGCTCTGCACGCCAGTGTCCGTCCGGTTTCTGCTGCGAGAAAAACCAGTTTTGCGAATTTTGAATTTTTTCCTGAACGAGTGTCTGAAGGGGATCCATGACGAAATACGTGCCCGGTTTTCCGGAAATGAATGGGTGGTGAAAAAAAAACGGAAGTGGAAAATGAAACGAACGCAAAAAAAACGAACGCGGAATGCGAAAATGGAAACTGGACATTTCCACACGATATTTTTCTCTATTTTACTCCAAATCCCGGAAACTTTCAAGCCCCCGGAATGAAATTTTGCGGAACATGGGAAAGAAAGAGGAATTTTTTGTGTGATTTTAGATCCCTCCAGCATTTTCCTGAAGCCTGAATGACCTTCGGATGGGACAGGAGACATGGACAGGAGACAGAATATGCAGAATCTTCTCCTGGGAAAAATTTTCAGGTCCTGGAGAATTTTGGAAGGTCCCGGAAAAATTTGAAGAAATTTCCGTTTTTTTTGGGAAAAGAATGCTGAAAAGAGTTGAATTTTCGTAAAAGTCTGGTAGAATGGTATTGGGAAGATTTTCCCTGATGAAAGAAATCCAATTTCCTGATGGAATTTCAAGATATGTGCCTCCGAAACAGAAACGGTCTTTCGGAGCACAGATGATGCCGGACAGCGGACCTGCTTTTGGGAGTTTGCCGTTTCGGCGTAAATTCAATCCGGTTTTGAGTTTGAAAAAGAAAGTTGACGTAATGTTTTTCCTGACCTTCATTTGCGGATTCGTGCAGTACTGCCTTCTGCGCATGTTCCGGATGTTCCGAACCGAGCGAAAGCTGATTTGGGAAAATCTGGTGCATGTCTGGCGGTCTGCTGCTCGCATTTCGGCAGAAAGGGTGCGTTTTCTGCGTTTCTCTCAAACGCAGTGCCCCGCTGTTTTTGCCGGAATGAGCCGATGGACTCCGCGCCGAAATACACTTGAGGAGGACAGCGAGATCCCGCCTGGAAAATTTCCGGAGTTTTTCTTTCTTTCAATTTCTGAAAAACGATTTCTTTCTGGAATTTCTGCCTTTTACGGCTGACTTTCAGCGCAGATGCGTTTCCGGACAGATCCCGGAAATGCGGTGCCGGTCAGGGCGGAGCTTTGAAAAGATCCGCGTTTCCGACCAGCGGAATGAGACTGCGCTTTGAAATTTTCGCACATGATGGGGAATCGTGCGAAGCACGCCGTGAATTCTTTTCCCGATTTTTTCGCAGAAGAGAACGTTTTTGATTCCCAAACTGAAATCATTCCGGTTTGGGAAACACGGTATTTCGTGTTTGGATGAAGCGTTTTCTTCCGGAAACTGCACGCGGACCGTTTTGCGACAGGACCGTGTGCGATACAATATATGCCTGAATTTTTGATCAAGAGGTTTTTATGTTTTTGCCTGTTTCCATATTTGAATCCATGGGGGACCTCCCTCTTCCTCTAGCGATCAGCCATGAGGAAGTCGCGACGCTTGGCCTCCTCTTTTTCCTCGCCGGCTCTGCGTTGGCCTTTTTTGTCGTTCGATGGATCGACCGAATGCGTCTGGCTGATGCGGAAACAAAGACGAAGGACATTCTGCAGAAAGCAGAGGAAGAAGCGAAACTGACGCTTCAGAATGCGGAGATCGAGATCCGCCAGAAAGAACTGGCCTCAAAAGAAAAAGCCGAGCAGGAGCTGCGTGCCCTGCGTGAGGAACTTCATGAAAGAGAGCGCACGCTGAACAAACGCGACGATGCCATCGCGATCCAGCAGGACCAGCTCAAAAAGCAGGAGCGTCTGAACGAAACGACTCAGCGCAAACTCTCGGACCGGCTCCAGGAAGTCACGAACCGGACGAATGAACTTGAGCAGCTGATCCAGTCCGAGCGTCAGACCCTCCATCAGATCAGCGGTCTCTCCAAAGAAGAAGCGACCCAAATGATCCTCTCCGAACTGGAAGAATCTCTTCAGCAGGAATCCGGTGCGATCATCGCACGCCATGAGAAAAAAATGAAGGAAAACTGCGAAGATCTTTCGCGGGAGATCCTTCTTTCGGCTCTTCAGAGATACTCGGCGGCCCACACGGCCGAAGCGACGACCAGTACCGTCGACATTCCGAGCGACGAAATGAAAGGACGCATCATCGGACGTGAAGGACGAAACATCCGGACCTTCGAAAGCATCACGGGCGTGGACGTCATCATCGACGACACTCCGGGCGTCGTGATCGTAAGTTCCTTCGATACGATCCGCCGTGAAGTCGCGCGCATTTCGCTTCAAAAACTCATCCTGGATGGACGTATCCATCCGTCGCGCATCGAAGAAATCGTTTACCAGACGCAGGCGCAGCTCGAGAAAAACATTCAGAAGATCGGTGAGGCGGCGGCTCTGGAAGTCGGCTTCCCCGGAATGCATGAACGCATCATCAATCTGCTGGGACGCCTGCACTACCGAACGAGCTACAGTCAGAATGTACTGCGCCACAGCGTGGAAGTCGCGTTCCTTTCCGGCATGATCGCAGAACAGATGGGGCTGGATGAACGTCTGGCACGCCGCTGCGGACTTCTGCACGATATTGGGAAAGCCGCGGACCACGAAGCGGAAGGAGGCCATCCAAAGATCGGTGCGGAACTTCTGAAGCGTTTTGGAGAATCGAAAGAAGTCGTTCTGGCGGCTCTGGGACACCATGATGATTTCCGTGCAGACCACGTCTACACTTCGATCGTGGCGGCGGCAGATGCGGCCAGTGCGTCGCGGCCCGGTGCACGTCGGGAAACGCTCGAAAGGTACATTCGGCGCATGGAAGAGCTGGAAACGATCGCGTGCAAATTCAAAGGCGTCGAACAGGCGTTTGCGATCCAGGCCGGACGTGAACTGCGTGTCATCGTTTCCTCTCGAGAAACGACCGACGAACAGGCCGCCAAGATCTGCCGCGACATCGTGCGTGCTTTTGAAGAGCAGCTGAGCTACCCCGGAGAGATCAAAGTGACCGTCACGCGCGAGACCCGATGCGTCGAGGTCGCGAAATAGAACGAGCCTGAAGGCTGGGAATGCCTGACGAAGAACGGAATGCGGTTCCGGAAGACGCACGTTCTTCGTCAGCGGAAGTCCTTGAATGGATCCTTTGAGATCTGCGGTACTTTAGGTGCCGCTTTCCGCACATCTTTTACTTGCCAGGAAAGGATGAAAATCATGTCGGACGACGCGTTGAATTCCGAAATCCAGAAACCGGAGGAAAAGTCTTTTTCTTCCAGGGATGAAGCCCCTTCCCGTATTGAAACTCTCGTTCCCGGACAAATTTTACGCGAAAAATTTCGATTGGAAAAAGCCGTCGGGCACGGCGAGATGGGACTCGTCTGGCAGGCGATGGACCTTGAAGCAAATGCCTGGCGCGCACTGCTTTTCTTTCCGGATGAGATCCGAATGCTCCCGGCCGAAGCCTTCGACGCAATGCGTCGGGAGATCGGAAAGGTCCAAAGACTGGACCATCCGTTCATCTGTCCGGTCTATTCGCTTGAGAGGGATGAGGCACTGGGACATTTCCTGGTTTTGGAGTGGCTGGAAGGGATGACTCTGGAGGAAATGCTCATCGCTCGCTCCAAAGCCTATTCGCCGATGGAGCCTGCGGCGATCCTGGATATTCTGCGGCGTACAGCCGAAGCACTGGACTGTGCCCATGCACGGGATCTGAATCATCGAAATCTGACTCCCGCCAGCATTTTTCTCCGAATGA
Organism: uncultured Planctomycetaceae bacterium; assembly: GCA_964599445.1. GTDB lineage: Bacteria > Planctomycetota > Planctomycetia > Pirellulales > Thermoguttaceae > RGIG3701. The sequence goes on from CAZRGJ010000008.1 coordinate 24,858, forward strand.
AAGACGGAGTTCCTTCCGAAGCCGTTCTTCTGCACTGCGGTTTTGGCGCCGAATTTCTGGAACTGATGGACCGGTTTGCCAAAACATCTTCACGTCCGGAGGTCAAATTTGCCTACCTCGCTCCGGAACAGTGGAAAGGATGGAATCTGAATGCACTGACGGACCAGTACGCGCTGGGAGTCATCGCATACGAGATGATCGCAAGCCGCCTGCCGTTCCGAATTGGAAACCTGGAGCTTCTCAGACTCTGCGTACTTCAGGATGCCCCGCAGAAGATCGAGGGATTTTCTGACCGGGTAAACGCGGCTCTGCAGAAAGCGATGGGGAAAGAGCTGCTCGATCGCTTTGTGTCCTGTTCGGCATTCATTCGGGAACTTGATTTTCTGAATCCGGAACCGGCGCAGGAACAGGCCCCTCCGGCAAACCCGGAAAATGAAAACCGGCCTGCCTCCCAAGGGGATCCTGCGGAAAATGCAGTTCAGGATCCGCTTGCGTTTCTGAACTTTTCTGCGGAAGCCTCCCAAAACCCCGGTGCTTCCAAGATTGAAAAAAATACAGAAAAAAAGCCGGAACCCGCCTTCACGATGCCGATTTCAGACGCGGAATCCCCATCCCAAACGTCTGAAGGACCATTTGTCGGATTTTCAGAAAGCCGGTCAGATTCTTCGATCGACTTGGGAGGATCCGGCGAACTCCTGAATTTCCAAACCGAAAAAAAGAAACCCGGGAATTCCTCGATCCTGAAAAAAAGAGTCCCAGCACGGGCAAATGCTGCTCCGGAAGTCTCTTTTGATGCCCTGCTCGCTCCGCAGAAACCGAAAGCGAAGTGGAGCAATACTCTGTCGCCGGACACAGCTCCCATTTCCGTAAAGGCGGCTCCGCAAAATAATTCCGTAATCCAGGAACCGGGGACGGCAGATGCCTCCTCATCTTCGATTTTCGGTCCTTCATCCACGGTCGAATTCCCTGCTCCGCAGGTCCAGAACCCGAGCACGTCAGGCGTGAATTTCGTCACGCCGTCCGTTTCGGCTCCCGCGTCTTCGGGCGTAGAATTCCCGGCTCCGCAGGTCCAGAACCCGAGCGCGTCGGGCGTGAATTTCGCCGCGCCGTCCGTTTCGGCTCCCGCGTCTTCGGGCGTAGAATTCCCGGCTCCGCCAGTCCCGAATCCGAACGCGTCAGGCGTGAATTTCGCCGCGCCGTCCGTTTCGGTTCCCGCGTCTTCGGGCGTAGAATTCCCGGCTCCGCCAGTCCCGAACCCGGGCGCGTCGGGCGTGAATTTCGCCGCGCCGTCCATTTCGGCTCCCGCGCCTTCGGGCGTAGAATTCCCGGCTCCGCAGGTCCAGAACCCGAGCGCGTCGGGCGT
>CAZRGJ010000009.1:0-16197 GCA_964599445.1 uncultured Planctomycetaceae bacterium
AGAACGACATGACGTCGGAGATCCTGCTGGGGAAGGGCGTGAAGATCCTCGGAAACGGCGTCGTCCTCGATGCGCAGACGTTCCAGAATTCCCTCACGGGATCTGCCGTCGCCGGCGGCGGGGAACTGCTGGGAAGTGCCGATTCTGCGGAAATTTACCTTTCCGGTACACACGAGGCACGGATCCTCGCTCAGGATGATCTGGAGATCCTGACGCACGCGGCGGATCTGACGGATACGCTGACGGATACGCAGCGAATGGGCGAGATCCTTTTCTCGGCCAAAACGAACGCGAATTCCGAAGCGAACGCGACGGGAATGGGGTACGGTGTGCTGGCGGTCGGAGTCATTCAGGCGAAGAATGACTTCACGGTCAATTCCGAGATCGGACTTGGGGCGGATTCCCGGCTGACGGCGGACGAGATCCATTTTCTCGCGGAGACCGATGGGGATCTCCTGACGAATCTCGAGAGCGGTTCAGGCGGCGGCATCGATTCCTCTGCCGGCATCGTGAAGATGGCGTGGGTGCCGACGGCGAAGATCTCGCTGGCGGAAAACAGTGCGGAGTTCCTCTCGCAGGCCGCCAACAATCTGGAGGCATCGCGGATCCTTCTGGAAACGAACACAAAAGGAACGCTCGATTTCATCAATGATTCCTTCCGCGGCGGTCTGGTAAACGGCGGCGGTGCGGGAAACGACATTCAGATCCGGGCAAATTCGCTTCAGGATCTCGGAAACGTTCGGATCCTGGCCCCCGAGATCCGGATCCAAGCCCTTACGGACCTTCTGAAAGAGAAGAATGGGCAGAATACCTACCTCGCGTCCGGCGGACTCATTGACGTCGCGGCGAGTACGGGAAATCAGTTCCTCGCGGAGATCGAAGCATTGGTGAACGTTGGAGATTCTGCGAAGATCTCCACCGGAAACGCAGACCGGGACGGCGAGCTTTCCATTCTCGCGCAAAATACCCTCAACGCCTTCGATACCTACTATCTGAATTCCGGCGGAATTATTTGCGTGACGGTCGGAGCTTCTGATTTCCTCGTCAAAAAACTGAACGCAAACGTCCAGATCGGAGAGAAAGCCGACCTTTTCTCCTCCTGCGATTTTTCGATTTCTGCGCTTTCCGGCGGCGAAATGTACATGGAGCTCACCGCGAATTCCTACGGGGTCGCGGGCGTCCCGGACGGAAAGGGGAAAATGCACGTCGATTCGCAAAATGCCGTCTCGATCGGAAAAAATGCGCAGCTTCTTTCACTTGGCGGAATGTTCCTCGGAGCGGGTTCCTCACCGAAGGGGGACAGCCGGTGGAATATCGAAAGCATCGTGAATACGTTTAACGGAACAGCGATCCCGGTTTCTTCCACGGCATCCAATGACTACCGGTTTACGCTCGAAAACGACATCAAAATCGCAGAAAATGCCTCTCTGCGCTCCGTCTCGGACATCAGCCTCCTTTCCATGGCGGGGCTGGTGCGCAGTGTTGCGTATTCGTATGCCGGCAATACGTACGCGGGAGTCAGTTCTTCTGAGATCTCCAACATTTTCTCCGACGGCGACGGTCAGCTCTACCGTTCCGACTCGATGGAGGGATTTGTGTTTCAGGGCGGGATCACGACGGCCGGAAAGATCGAAGCGGGGATCTACGCCGACTCGCATCTTTCTGTGGATGCTGACGGAAACGTGAGCGGAAGCGATTGGATCTCTTGGGAGATCGAAAAAGACGCGGCTCTCGATCAGTCTCTGGAGAGCGAGATACAGGCACTGGAAGAAGAGATCCGGCAATTCCAAAGCACGGGAGAAACGGCGTATCTTGAGGCTCTGGAGGCGGAAAAAGCGCAGCTGGAAGCCCTCCAGGCAATGTACGTCGGAAAGACCGCGGATATTCTGAAGCTGGATCCGATCGCCGCAGCTGGCGGAGACATCATCGCTCACGGAAATTATTTCCGGACCGAGGGGGATTCCGCGTCGCTGATCGCTAACGGGCAGGCGAAGATCGAGGTCTCCAATGATTCCGCGATGTTTCTCCAGACGAATTCCATGGAGATCATGGGAGCCGGAAACGGGAAATTCAGGTTCAATTCGAATCAGATCCTTTCGCAGGACGCGCTCAATAAACTGAATCCGCTCGACTGTCAGGCACATTTCCAGCAGTTTGCCGTCTCGAATCAGGTCGTCTCGCCGGAGATCCGGATCATGTCGACTGATCCTGCTGCAGAAGTCTGGCTCTACGGAAACCTCCTCAATGAGTGGGGCGGCGTGAACGTGGATTCCGCAGGCTCCATCCGGCAGGAAGGAATGATCGCCGCGCAGAGCGTGAATATTTCGACGGGGGGCAGTTTCATTCAGAATTATGTGACGGGACTTTACTCCACGGGCGGAATTCCGGAAGAAAATCCGTATGTGCAGAGTGCCGTCGAGAAATTCATCCAGGAAATGCAGGGAACCGAAAAATCCGGCGAAACCTGGAGTTCTGAGAAAAAAATGGAACTGAACCTCACTTCCGAGTCCAGCATCATCGCAAGCGGCACCGTCTTCATTTCTGCCGAGAAACTGAACATCAACGGCATGATCCTCAGCGGATTTTCCGATTACGAACTGGACCTTGGCGCAAACGGCGTCCTGGAGGCCGTCGAGGCTTTTCGGCTCCGTTATGCAAACGGGACGGCCTCTTCCAGCATTCTGGATCTGACTTCCTATTTCCCCATGTACGCCGGCGGATATTCCGCGACGCCGGTCAGCGTTCAGTTCGATGCTGCCTCTGACTCTTTCACCATCGGAGACATCATTGCGCGCGGCGGGTCCGTCACCCTGTACGGAAACATTCTGTCGACCGGGGGCGGAATTATTTACGCGGCTTCCGGGAAAAGCGACGTGAACATCACGAATCCGAGCGTCTACACGCTGAATCTCGGAAACATTGACCTCTCGTCGAATTCTGCCGGCATCGTGAAGTTCCAGGATACGGCATTCCGGCTGATCGACAAAAACGGGAAGACGACCCATCTTGAGACCGTTTACCAGAATCAGGACGGACAGATCATCGGATACCAGACACTCTATGATCCGGACACGATGAAGATCCTCTATGCGGAAGACGGAACTTCGGAAACGAAGATTCTCGCTACGGGAAACTACTCGCCGACTCCAAACCGCTGGTATGCCTGGGCGACTTCGCAGGATTTCGAGCTGATGCAGGACGAATACGAAACGCGCAAGTATTCGTTCTGGATCCCGGCAGGAGAAAAGGTTGCCGAAGGTCAGGAAGCCAAAATCGTCAGTCCTTTGGAGCAGATCGATTCCGATACGCTGGTCGTGGATCCGGAGCTGGACGCGAACTGCGATCTGATCGCCAAATACCTCTGGGAAATGACGGACAGTGAATACACGAACCGGAAATACGTCGGCGACTCCAAACGATACTTCATCTTCTACTGGGAGGAGGACTACGAACGGACGCATACCTGGAAAGAAAATGAGAAATTCTACTACTATCTGAACGCCTCGCAGGACGTTCAGGTCAGTATCGCCGCCGGGAAAAATGGGAATGTCGTGGTCAATTCCGTCGGCGCGCTCAACACGAGTTCCATTTTCGCGCCGTACGGAAAGATCGAATTAACGTCGAATACCACGATCCAGACGCTCAAGACATCCGCCGACATTCAGAGCGGAAATATTTCGCTGAACGTCCTTTCGAATCCGAAGTACCCGAATGTCAGCGGCGTGATCGGAATGGAGTCTGCGCCGATCTCCATCCGGCAGACGAACGATGCCGGAGATCCGCTGGCGGAAAGTTCCGTCTTGAACATTCACGCTGATCTCGGAAACGTCTGGCTGCAGAATCTGTATTCGGACACCATTCTGAATGACGTTCAGGTGTCGAACGGTTCGTTTGTGCTGAAATCGCAGGGAAGTATTCTCCAGAATTCGGGAATGACTCTCCGTGCGCAGGGGCTGACGCTTCAGAGCGATGCCGGAACGATCGGGAGTCTGACCGATCCGCTGCGTATTGAGACTGCAGTCACGGAACGGACACGAAACCTGGAAGGAAACGTCGTTCTGAAAGCCTCCGGTGATATTGCGGTCCGGGAAATGGGAAAAGCAGACGGCGAGGGATTCCGCGACAATCCGCTCTACATTGAGCAGATCGGATCCACTGCCGGAGACGTGAAGGTCCAGGCCGTCGGCGGGGATCTTCTGGACGGCAATGAATTCACGGACACGCTTCCAACAGAGGAAAATCGTGCCCAAAATTGGCTTGAAGAGCATGGGATCATTCAGGGGGAAGCGTATGAGGAACTCAAAACGGATACCGTGGAGGCTGCGGAACTGAAACTGGAAGCACTCTACCATGAATTCTGGAAAAACGGCGAAGCACCGTATGATCCGGATTTCCAGTTCACCTATTCCGAGCAGGAAAAAGAAAGTATGCGCGGCGGCGGGGTCAGCGAAGAAATGATCGCGGAGTCGGAAGCGGAACTGACGGCGTTCTATCATGAAATCTGCTTCGATTTCGGAAACGCGGAATACGATCCCGAGTTCAGCCGAACGCTTACAGAGGCGGAGCAGGAAAAGATCCTGACCGGTTCGCTGCGTGAATTTGCGAAACTGAAGAATCTCCTTCCGTTTGAGACGTACGGAGAGAAATCCTCCGCCAATGTCCCGATGACGGCTGTCATTTCCGGCGGAAAGATCATTCTGGAAACAGATCAGGCAATCGGCAGACTGGAAGATTCGCTCGTCATCGAAGCCGGGACGAAACTGCATTCCCTCGACGAAACCACGATCGACATTCTGCAGAAAGCCCTTCCGCAGGACGTCTCCTACGTGTACGGCGATGACGGCAAAGCGGTCTCCATGACCGTTCAGCTTAAGAATCAGCTGGTCCTGAACGCTTCGGAAACTGTGGAAGTCTCTGCGAAAAACGGCGCGATCCTCGGATCCGTGACGGACCTGACGCTCGATTCTCTCCAGGTCGAAAATGGAGACCTTCTGCTGGATGTGCAGGGAGACCTGAATGCCAATTCTGCGCTCCTGGCCGACAGCATGACCATGAATGTCTGGGGAAATATCGGATCGAAAGAAACGCCGCTCCGCGTGACGCTTCAGGGGACGGAGTCCACGCTGGATGCCTGGGCGGAAGGCGGAATGGACTTTGCGAGCGATTCCGACTTGCGTGTGGCGCATCTGGAAACTCTCTCGGAAGCCGGGATCCGTCTCGAAACCGCCAGCGGAGCCAGTGTTCTGGCTGCGGAAACGGCGTATGCCGAGCACATTAAAGCGGAGGCTCTCCAGATCCTCTCGGATGGTTCCATCGGTACCGAAACCGCCCCGCTGACTCTCGCGGCAGGGACTGAAAAGGGAACGGTGAGCGTTGAGCTGAGTGCGAAAAAGGAAATTTTAGCCGCATCGAAAGACGGATTAACGGTTCAGAAAGCTGAAAGCGAATCTGGCAGTGTCGCCCTTTCTGCCGTCAGCGGGATGAACGTGAACGGCGAACTCGTCGGGCACGGCGTCGCGCTCGAGACGGAGAACGGGGATCTCGTGCAGTCGGCGGATTCTTCGATCGAGTCGAAAGGTGCGGAAAACTCCCTGACGGTGAACTCCGGCGGAAACGCGGTCCTTGAAGACGCGGCGTCCGAGGGTGCACTCACTGCGTCGGCCAACGGCGGGATGAACGTGAACGGTGAACTCGTCGGGCATGGCGTCGCGCTCGAGGCCTTTACGGGCGGTTTCTTCCAGAAAGACAGCTCGCATATCGCGTCGCTTGGCGAGGAAAATGTCCTGACGGTCAAGGCCCGGGAAGATGTGGTTCTGGCGGCACTCCGTTCCGAAGGAAAAGTGGTCCTCATCGAGTCTGAAGATGGGGCGATCCTGCGGAATTCTGCCGAAACGACGATCGATGCACTGGCGGCCTCCGTGACGCTTCGTGCGGAATCCGGCGTCGGCAGCGGACGGCATGAAGATGCTGCGGAAAAAGATTTTCGCGACGCGCTTTCGCTGAATGTGGGGACGCTGACGGGTTCCGTGTCGGGAGCCGGCGGATTTTACGTTGAGCAGCTGACCGGAAATGCTCTTGCTGTCCGGAATGTTCAGACGCAGAACGGAAGCGTCGGTATTTTGGCCGGAATTTCCGAACCGTCGGAGTCTGGAGCGGGTACGGAACTGCTGGTCGAAAACATTCAGGCTGGAAACGGGGACGTTTTTGCCGCGAATCTTTCAGAAACGGGATCTCTGACGCTTCAAGGGACGCTTTCCGGCGAAAACATTTACGCGTACGCCGACGGCAGCCTGCTTTCGGGGATTGATCTTGTGTTCAGGACTCCGGATGGAGCCGGAACGATCCAGCTCGCGGCAGAAAACGCGGTCGGATCTGCGGAAGATCCCGACGGATTCCGTGCGGATTGGGACGGTACGCTGCGCATCTACGGCCAGGAAGAAGTCGCTCTCGACATCACGGGTCAGGGAGCACGTGAGATCGAGACACTCCTGACTCAGAATTCCGTGAGGATCGCGGGAAACTATCCGGATGCTGACTCCCTCACGATCGGCACGTACACCGGGAAAGTCTTCCAGGCCGAAACAAAAGTCTCTTTTGAGAACGTGAATGCGGAAGCCGATTTCGCGTTTGAGCCGCTTCCGAACTCGGACATTCCGCTCCATGAGCCTCTCCTGCCGACTGATTTCCGTGTGGATTTCCAGGTCGATTCCATGGAATTTGACGGTCCGGAATTTGAATTCGGCACGCTGGTCATGGATGAGCTGGTCTTCAGGACGGACGCTCTGAAAATCAGGGAACTTCAGCAGGAAACACGTTCCGGCGAAGTTCCGCTTCACGTCGACATCATGGGCTGGAGCGCGGAAGAGAGTCGGGAAGTCCTCATCGATTCGATCGATGCCGCAGGAACCGTTGATGTTTCGCGTCTCTACGCGGAGTATGCGGAACTGACGGTGGACGCCGGTCCGATGATCCAGATCCGGGACGGTCTGACGAGTGACCGGGTGCGGGTCGATTTCCTCGACATGAAGACGCAGATCGACGCGCGGGACAAAACGGCGTTCAATGACCGGACACACCTTTGGACTCAGGACGGACGCTACAGCCACCGCATCGAGCCGCAGCGGGTGGAGACGGACATTTACGTGCTGAACTACTCGCCGGAGTACATCGTGAATCGTGAATTTGGTACGGAAAACAGCGTGGAACGCCTGACGAACAAAGAGATCCGTCTTGCGCTTTACGAGCACTGGTTCCGGCAGGAACGTTCGCTGAATGTGCCGTGTCTTTTTATTCCGGCGGAAGAGACGGAGGAGAAAGCAAAGTCCTCCGGGACGTCCGCATCTGAATCGGTTTCTGTGCCGGAAAAAGAAAATGGTTCGGAGAAAGAGGAAAATGCATCGAATGCAGAACTCCCGCCTCCTCCCGCACTTCGGATCGAATTGAAAGCGGCGGCTTCCGGACCGGACGGCAAGGAACAGGCCAGCGTCCCATGAGTTTTTTCTGAAAGGGAAACACGGTCCTGAAGAGGCGAAGATCTCCAGCGGAAAGAGCGGAGACCTTCGCTTTTTTACGCAAGATACCGTCCGGTGAGACTCTGCGGCATTCGCGCGATCTCGTCGGGAGTCCCGACCGCGACGATCCGGCCCCCTGCCGTTCCGCCTCCGGGACCCAGATCGATGATCCAGTCTGCGTTTCGGATGACGTCCAGATCGTGTTCGATGACGATGACCGTTGCGCCGCGGGAAATGAGCGTCTGGAACACGCCGATCAGCGACCGGACGTCAAGGGGGTGGAGTCCGATCGTGGGTTCATCGAAAATGAAGACGCTGTCCGTCTGTCCCCTGCCCATTTCGCTGGCGAGTTTCAGACGCTGCGCCTCGCCGCCCGAGAGTCCCGGCGTCTGTTCTCCCGGCGTGAGGTAACCGAGTCCCAGATTCTTCAGGACTTCCAGACGCCCGCGGACGGTCTTCAGTTCGGCGCACGCTTCCAGCGCATGATGGACGTCCATGGCCATCAGTTCCGGAAGGCTCCGCGCTTCCCCCCGGGAATTTACGTACCGGATCCGGTGTGCTTCTTTCGAGTACCGGGAACCGCGGCATTCCGGGCACGGGATCTCAACATCCGGAAGGAACTGAACGTCGAGGCTGATCGTCCCGCATCCGTCGCAGACCGGGCAGCGGAGAGCCCCCGTATTGTACGAGAAATCCCCCGCTTTGAATCCGAGCCGTTTGGCGTCTTCCGTGCGGGCAAAGACTTTCCGGAGTTCGTCGTGGACGTTGGCGTACGTCGCGACGGTCGAGCGGACATTCAGCCCGATCGGCGAGGCGTCGATGAGCTTGACGTGCCGGATCCCGGGTGCGAAAATGGAGACGATGTGTTCCGGGAGTTTTTTGCCGGCGATGGAGGTTTCCAATGCGGGAATGAGACTCTCGAGGATGAGCGTCGTTTTCCCGGAGCCGGAAACTCCCGTCACGAGCGTCAGGCGTCCTTTCGGGATTTCCACTTCCAGAGGCTGGACCGTATGAATGGCAGAAGTGGCGAGATGGATCGTTCCCAGGTCGAACATTTCGCCGCGTTTCGCACGTTTTCGGACCTGAACGTCTGCTTCTCCCGAAAGAAACGGTCCGATGAGCGACGCGGGATCCGCCAGGATCTCGGAGATCGTTCCCTGCGCCGTGACCTGCCCGCCGTTTGCGCCGGCTTCCGGTCCCATTTCGATGAGCCAGTCGGCTTCCCGGAGGATCTGGGGATCGTGGTCCACCAGAATGACAGAATTTCCGTCTGCGGTCAGATCGCGCATCACGCCGTTCAGTCCCGCGATATTCGACGGATGAAGTCCGATCGACGGTTCATCCAGCACGTAAAGGACTCCGGTCGTCCGGTTTCGGACGGCGCGTGCGAGCTGCATCCGCTGGCGTTCTCCTGTCGAGAGCGTCGCGGAGGATCGGTCGAGCGTGAGGTACTCAAGTCCCAGATCCGCGAGACGCCGTGCCGCGCCGAGAAACGAATCCGCGATACTTTCCGCCATGGGGCGCATCGCATCCGGCATCGACTCGGGGACCAGCCGGACCCAGTTCATCAGCTCGGAAAGCGTCATCCGGCACGCTTCGTCAAGCGAGATCCCGCGGATCTTCGGTCTTCGTGCCGCTTCGGAAAGCCGGGAACCGCCGCAGTCCGGGCAGACGTCCTGACGCAGAAAACGCTCGACACGCTTCATCCCTTTCTCGTCCTTGACTTTCGAGAGCGCGTTTTCGACCGTGTGGACCGCACTATAGTACGTAAAATCCAGTTCCCCGGCCGTCTCGGTATTTTTTGACCGGTAGAAGATCCGCTTTTTCTCCGCGGGACCATGAAAAACGATCTCCCGCTCCTTTTCCATCAGGTCGCGAAACGGCACGTCTGTCCGGACACCCATCGCGCGGCACACGTCAGTCATGAGCGACCACATGAGGGTCTTCCACGGCAAAACGGCTCCGTCGTCGATCGAGAGCGACTCATCCGGCACGAGCGACGCAAGATCCACCGTCCGGACCATCCCCGTTCCATCGCATTTCCGGCAGGCTCCCTGACTATTGAACGCCAGTTCCTCGGCTCCCGGGGCGTAAAATTCCTCACCGCATTCCGGACAGATGAGCGACATTTCGGCCGCGGGAGCAAGCGACGGCGCAAGATAGTGTCCGTTGGGGCAGCAGTGCTCTGCGAGCCGCGAAAACATCAGACGCAGACTGTTCAGAAGCTCCGTCCCCGTTCCGAACGTGCTTCGGATTCCGGGGATCCCCGGCCGCTGGTGGAGAGCGAGTGCTGCCGGAACGTAGAGGACTTCATCGACCTGCGCACGGGTCGCGTGCGTCATTCGCCGCCGTGTGTACGTGGAAAGGGCCTCAAGATACCGTCTCGATCCTTCCGCGTACAGAACGCCGAGCGCAAGCGAAGATTTTCCGGAACCGGACACTCCGGCGATCGCGACGAGCCGATTCAGTGGAATGTCGACGTTGATGTTCTTCAGATTGTGGACTCGGGCACCGCGGACCCGAATTGCGTTGGGAGTATTTGCGTCAGTCATGTTTTCCTGTGTACAGCACAGATCGGGGCCGGAGACCGTCGATCTTGCCGAGATGCCTGGGATCTTCCGGATGCTGTCGAGATCCCGTGAAGTGATGGAGTGGATCCTGTCCGCGTCCGGTTTTCGTCTGCGTCAGGTTTCTGTTGGTTCCCCGGAATGTTTGGCGGATGGGGAATTGGGAGAGTTGGGAGAGGTTCCCCAAATGGCCGCGGATTTTCGGTTTCCCGGTTTCATCTGTGGAATTTCATGGATCAGTGAGTCCGGAAATGCCGCGAGTCTGGGAAAGCCGGAGAACGAAGGCTCCTAAAAGTAGGGTGATTTGGGGTAACCGCCCATCGGAATATTTTCGGACTGCGGGTCGTCGGGAGTTTCCGGAGTTTCGTTCTGCTGCGGGACCTGGTTCGGGCCGTCGGGGAGCACATTTTCAGGAACCTGGGCGTCTGCTCCATCCTGAGAAACTTCCGGCATTCTGTTGGGTGTTTCAGGGGACGCTTCGGGGAATGCATTAGGGGCGGCCGGGTAGGTGTCGTTTTCCGGAGCGTATTCCGGCGGGTAGGCTGACGGATCGGCAGACATCTCGGAGGACGCGCCGTCTTTTGTCTGCGGGAATGTTGAGTCGGCGGAGTAAGCCGGTTCGCTGGAGACAGCGGAACCGTTCGCGGGATCGGAAGAGTAGGCGGAGGCCGGATCCGTTTCCTGACTGGGATCCAGGGAGGCCGGGTCTTCCGGAGAGAGTGGAAGGGCCACTAAAACGACGTCTTCACTTTGGATCTTTGAGACCTCCGCGTCGATCGGCATGTCTATGACGTCGGATCTTTTTTTTGCGGAGTGAGCCGTGAAGTCCCAAAGTTTGCCCGGCGTAAGTGCCAGTGCGAAAAGAAATACGGCAGCCGTAAATAGGAATGAGTAAATGCGCGATTGAAGTGTTTTGGGTGCGGAAGCCATTTTGATCGAATTTTTCCTGAAAGCGGAGCAAAAAGGATGAAATTTTATGAGAAACGCATTTTCTGGCGGAAAATCATGAGATCTTTGTGGTTTTTCCGTGAAATCGCAAAGAAAAACATTTCCATGTGCGTTTCCTTTCCTTCTATTATACGCCGAATTTTGTGTTTTGAGCAAAAAAAATAAAAAATTTTGGAAATTTTGGCTCCCCCCCCATTGCAAAATTCTGGAAATAGTGTATATTCTTTTTTCGTTAAGGGAATGAGAGAGAAACAAAATTAAGTTTCCTTTTCAAAACGCCTTCGGGGCGTAGCTCAGCCTGGCTAGAGCGCTGCGTTCGGGACGCAGAGGTCGCTGGTTCAAATCCAGTCGCCCCGACTTAAAAAAAGCACTTCCTCAATGAAGTGCTTTTTTGTTTTTAAACTGTGGTTTCAGATCCCCGTTTGCTTGCGCTTTCTTTTTTTCTTTTGCTTTACTTCTCTTTTATCTTTTCTCTTTCATCTGGCGTTTCCTCTTTTTTGAGTCTCTTTCTTTAGGACGGTCTGGCTGGGTTTCTGGAATTTTCCGCAAAATGCAAGAAAATCTCAGAAAACGTCGGAAAATGGATGGAAATCCGGCCCGGTCCCCGTAGCGGGATTTCAAAAATCTGCTAAAATGGGGAAATCGTAAAATCTGTCTTGTCCTGATTCAGGAGAACCATCATGTCGATCAAAAAACACTACACGAACTACAATAATTGGCGAAAAACGCAGCCGGACGCCCCGGCCGTGAAACTCCCGGTCTTTGAGGCCTGGATGAAGGAAGCGTGCGGCGACGAAGTCATTGCGTCGAACGATGCTCTGGAACCCGGAAAATACCAGGAATTTGTCGTCTGGAAGACCGCGAAAGATCAGGCGGACGAAGCGGCGAAAGCTCAGGCCGGCGCGATCCAGCTCGAGGCTTCCCGCCGTGAAAAAATGGCGAAGATCGTTGAAATGGGGATCGACCCGTGGGGACACCGTATCGACGGCGTGACGCCGCTGGCGGATGTGCGTGCAATGGAAAGTCAGGTGCCTGGTGCCGAACAGCGTGAAGCGGGCGAGCATGGCCCCAATGTTCGCGTTCAGGGCCGAATCATGCTTCAGCGTCCTTCTGGAAAAGTCATTTGGCTGAACATCAAGGATCGGACCGGAAAGATCCAGGTCATGATCGGCAAGAATCAGGTCGGAGACCGTAATTTCGAGCTGGCGCAGTGCTTTGACCTGGGCGACATCGTGATGGTGGAAGGCGAGCTGGCGCACACGCGGACGGGCGAATTGACGGTCTTTGCCGCGAATCTTGATTTCATGGCGAAGTCCATCAACACGCCGCCGGATAAACATAGCGGACTGAACGACCTGGAAATGCGTCAGCGTATGCGCTATGTGGACCTCATCCACACGGACGGCGCGCTGGAACGTTTCGTCAACCGCACGAAGATCATCAAGTCGGTTCGCGAAACCCTCGACAATCAGGGATTCTATGAGATCGAAGGTCCGACGCTCCACGCGGTCGCCGGCGGTGCGGCTGCTCGGCCGTTCAAGTCGCACCAAAATGCGCTGGACATGACGCTCTACATGCGCATCGCGCTGGAACTGCATCTGAAGCGTCTTCTCGTCGGCGGTATGGAACGCGTTTACGAAATTGGCCGCGTTTACCGAAATGAAGGCGTCGACACGAAGCACAATCCGGAGTTCACGCTCATGGAGACCTACCAGGCGTTTGGCGACTACTATTCCATGATGGACCTTTCCGAAGAGATCATCATCAACGCCATCAAAGCCACTGGCCGCGAAGTAGTGGACGGTCAGCCGGTCATCCTGCCGTGGGAAGACGGAACGATCGACTTCACCCCGCCGTTTGCCCGCAGGAAGTACCATGACCTGGTCGACGAATTCGCGGGGATCGACTCGCACGATCCAGCTGCCGTGAAGGCGAAGGCAGTAGAACTCGGCATTGAAGACGTCGACGTGAAGCACCCGGACGTCATCCTGAACGATGTTTTCGAAGCGACCGTCGAAGACAATCTGGTGAATCCCACGTTCGTCTACGACTATCCGGCCAGCATCTGCCCGCTGACGAAGCGGAAGACTGACGATCCGGAAATCGCGGAGCGTTTCGAGCTTTTCGTCAAGGGAATGGAACTCGCCAATGCGTATACGGAACTGAACGACCCGGACCTCCAGGAACGTCTTTTCACCCAACAGCTGGAAGGCCAGAAAGACGAAGATTCCATGGCGAAGATGGACCACGATTTCATTCGCGCCCTGCGTTACGGAATGCCCCCGGCAGGCGGTCTCGGAATGGGGATCGACCGTCTGGTCATGCTCCTGACCAACTCGCAGAGCATCCGCGACATCATCCTTTTCCCGCTTCTGCGTCATGAAAAATAAGAAAACTCCAAAGAAAGCGTAGATCGCCAAAAGTCCATTTTCCACGGAGAAGATGGACTTTTTTTGTCCCGAAACGTTCCAGCGTACCTTTTTTTACGGATTTGAGATTTCCGAAGAGTTCACCCTACCACCCTGTCTCGCTGCGCGAGTCCCCCCTCCTAAAAGGAGGGGCGTCTTGAGTGCGCGGAAGCGCAGTCCGCCCGCCGTGGCTCGCGGCCTCCCTTCAAAAACTTTTTAAAGATTCTTTTTTCTTTTTCTCTGCGAAACGGCTCCGACACCGAATGCCCCGGTCAGAAGAAGGACCCACGCTGCGGGTTCCGGAACACTGGGGGCCGTGCTGCCGACCAGGTAGTGCTCCATGATCTGGTCCGCTGAAAGTGCGTATTCATAAACTGCCAGATCGCTGAAAAGTCCATCAATATTTTCGACCCAGAGGTCATCCCAGTTGACAGACTGCCCCATCTTTTTCGAGACGGCCAGCTCGCCGTTCAGGAAGAGGGAGCCTTCTTCACCGTTGAACGTAAAGACGACGTGATTCCAATTATCGACTTCGAGAGCCTGCTCGTAATCATTCGGCGTGATGCGCTGGGATATATTGGTTCCGAGGTAGAACTCACCTTTTTTGTTGTACGTGTGCATCGTGAATCCATGGTCCCAGTTACTTGTCTGGCTGTCGTCTTCCAGTACGCCGATCTGGAAATTTGCGTCAAAATTCTCCGGCTCAATCCAGTATTCGACCGAGAAGCCGTCTTTCATGGCGATGTCCGACGAAAGAGCCGACTCAAACGTTCCGCCGAAATTCATTCCGCCGGCGTTGAAGAGCGGGCAGGGATTTTCAGAGAGTGTCCTGCCTCCCTGGAGTACCGCGTTTTTGATGGATCCCAAATCGTTTCCGTTTCCCGTCGCGTCCTTGAATGTCGTGCTTCCAGGCGCGTCATTCATGCGCCAGTAGCCGACCGGATCGTCTTGAAGTACCGTGTAGGCGTACACATCCGTTGGCGAGGTAAGCGAAAGCGTGTCGGCATTCAGTGCGTTGACGGACGCATTCGAAAGGACGGAAAGCTGGCCCGGGTCGGCTTTTCCTGAGGCAAGGAGTTTGACTTCATTGGCGTTTAGTGCCGTTCCCCAGATCGCCGCGTCATCCAGACTGCCGTTCAGGTAGTCCGTATTATGAGCTTTCGCCAAAACGAACGAGTTCCAGGCTGTGCTGCTTGGGAGATTGCCGGAAGCGATCTGCTCACCGTTTTTGTAGACCTTGACGGCCCCATTGTCGTACGAATACGCATAGTGAGTCCATTCGCCGGCATTGTAGACATTTTGCAGTGTCAGCCGAGAGTTTCCTGCTGGTCCGACATAAAAATTTCCATCCGAATAACAGTGGGACCAATACGCCCCCCAACCGCCATTGGCACCGATGGCATTGTATGCTTTCGTAGGATTCTCTGCCTTGATCCAGTACGAGACCGTGTAGGCGTCCATCGAAAGCGGGTCGGCAAACGTGACGGACGCGGACGTATTCGGTTCGGAGTTCGTGAAGCTCATTCCTTTGCCGAATGGCGTCTCTTCAGAGAGTAGAGAGGCGGACGTGCCGGTGAAAATCACAGTATTTCCATTTCCGGACAGATCCGCTCCCGGAGCAGACGGATCGTCAAACGACCAGTAGCCCTGAAGCGGATTCGTGACTTTTTCCACCGTTTCAGCCGTACAAAAAGCTGAAAACACAACACTGACCATGAGGCTCAAAAGGCCTGCAGAAATCGGATTCCAACGCAGCATAAAAGCGACCTATGCAAAAATGAGGAAAAATGTTCTGTGCCGGAATTTCTTCATGAAAATATTTCCCAGCTCACATTTAGAATTAATTGTATGCGGTTTCGTTGAAAAATCAAGGAAAAAAAGTCACTTCGACGGGATATTTTTTTGTTTTTTGAGAAACTTTTGGTAAACTGTATGGAATTCAGGGAATTTGCGCCGGCGTTCTGCGAGAGCCGTCTGGCTGCCCGTCATGTCGTGTCGCTCGTGAGGGAGGAACATTTTGGAAATAGTTCCTCCCTCACGACTCCCTCTTCAAAAACTTTTTAAAGATTTTTTTTCTTTTTTTCTTCTTTTTGCTGCTATTCGATCAGCTCGCCAAGGATCATGATCTTGCCGACCCACCAGTTCGTGCCGTCGTATTTTGGGTCCCCTTCGGTGTACTCCTTCACGATGGAACGGTCCGGCTGTTCGGAATCGATCTCGATGGTGACTGTGTGGACGGTCTGCATGTCGTCGTTTTCGTTGGCGTATGCCCAAAGCGTCGCCAGGCGGAACCAGCTGCAGTAGCTATCGTAGCGGCGTGAGGGTTTTTCGCTCTTCTTTCCGTCGACCGTGACCCAGACCTGACCGGCATTCGGGCCGAGAATGTCGTAGAGCTTCGCCTGTTTCCCGC
Source organism: uncultured Planctomycetaceae bacterium (assembly GCA_964599445.1). GTDB lineage: Bacteria > Planctomycetota > Planctomycetia > Pirellulales > Thermoguttaceae > RGIG3701. The sequence continues at coordinate 15,845 of CAZRGJ010000009.1, forward strand.
GGAATTTAAAGGTCAGCGTGCTTCCCGGTTTGCCTGAGTGCCACATTTCGCCGGTACGGTTGGTGAAGTGGAAATTCGGCTCGCCTTCCTTTACGAGTTCCCATTCGCCGCCGAGCATTTCCGGGGTGATGGAGACCATTTTGGCGTCTTCGTAGTTTCCTTCGAGGAAGACTTTTTCGAGTTTCGGCGCGTGGTCCATCGCGGGAAGGTCCTTCATTTTTTCGTATCCTGCGATGATGTCCGCAAGGTAGAGTTCATGTCCTGCGTCGAGCGGATGAACGCCGTCATTCGCGAAAAGGATCTTTCCTTCCGGCGCGGAATCCGCCTTCATAATGAGGTCGCCGGCAGTGACC
>CAZRGJ010000009.1:16207-23667 GCA_964599445.1 uncultured Planctomycetaceae bacterium
AGTGACCATTTCCGCGACGCGTTTGCCGAAATTGATCGTTGGGATGCCGTAGTGCTCCGCGAGCATTTCCATCGCGCCGGCCGCACGGTGGAGTTTGCCGTTCTGATGGTCGCCGACGGTTGCGGTTGTGACGGTGTAGACGAACATGATGTCGGTGCGTGCGTCTTTTTTCCAGATCTGCCGAACGATCCCTTCCATCTGACGCCAGATGTTTTCGGGAGAATTCCCTCCGTCATTGGTCGCGAATTCGACGAAGACCAGGTCCGGATCGTGACGCAGGACATCGTATCCGAGCCGGAAAACTCCGAGGTCCGAGCCGGTCCCGCCGATTGCCGCGTGGATCTCGTTGATCTTTGCGTTGGGGAACTGATCGCCGAGGAATTTGGACGTCTTCGGCCTCCAGCCGTTCTGGGCCGTAATGGAGCCGCCGAAGTACGCGACGGTGACTTCCTCACCGGCCTTGAGTTTCGCGACCGTGTTTCCGATCCCGGAACGTGCGTGAACGTCGAAGATCTCCTGCTGCGTGTATTCCGGCTCAGCATGAACGCAGGCGGTCAACGCAAAAAACAGAATGGCGCAAAGTAATTTTTTCATGTGGCTGTTCCCTTTCTAAAGAAAATGACCAAAAGGCGGGAAAATGATCTGCGGACGCCGGGTCCGCTGAATGTGGACGGTGAGTCTGCGGAATCCGGGACGGTGAGTCTGCGGGAAACAAAAAAACGGCCGAATTGTGGGGATCCGGCCGAAGAGGACTCAGGTACTGCTGAAAATCATGACGATCAGAAACAGGACGCAGAGGATGGCGGCGATGATCGCGCGCACGATCCAGATCTTCCCGAGACGCATTTCTTCCAGTTCCTGTGCTTTTTTCTTTTCCTGGATGTACTCAAGACTGTTTTCGAGCTTGAGATCGTAGACCGCACGGCAAACCGGACACTGGACACGCTGACCGATCATTTCTTTGTCGACGTCCAGAACGTGACCTTTGGGGCACGGAATGTGCACCAGCGGGAGTTCTTCGGCCTTCGGAGGCGCCTTCGTCGCAGACGTGAGTACTTTTTTTGCGTCAGCGGCAGCTTTTTCGCGCTTTTCCTTCTCTTTCTGCTCCTGCATCATCGCGAAAGGACTGGTTTCTTCAGGGGCATCCTCCGCGGTATTGGCGTCCGAACCGCCTCCAAGCAGCGCGTTGAGATCGTTTCCTTTCCGTCCTCCGGAACGTCCAGCCGAAGAGGAAGAAGTGAAATCCAGTGCGTTCCCCTGTTGCGCAGGCTGAGAGACCGGAGCGACTGGCGAAACGACGGGCGTCGCGACCGGAACTGCTTGCGGCGGCGGAGCTGGAATGATGAACTGAGTACCGCAAATCGGACAAACGATGACGCTCCCCGCGTGAGCAGTGTCGGCCTGAAGCAAATGGCCCTGCGGGCAATAAAATTGAAAGTTCATTTGGAATTTCTGCTTTTCTGGTTCTTTGGATCGGTCTGGATCCCCAGGTTTTTACGGAATTCCCCAACTCCGTACAAAAAGGCATGGGGACAAAAAAGCAAAGACAAAATCGGATAATTTTGGCATTTTCACTCACCCTTCACTTTCATTATATCATAAAAATCCGCTTTGAGGTAAAATTAATTCGAAAATTTCAAAAAAAAACGGAAAATGTTTGCGAAAAAAACCTACCCCAATCTTGACATTCGGGAAATTTTATGGTAAATTGTGAGATTCAGGGAGGGGAGTTTTGTGGATTTTTCCATCCGTTCCCTCCGCTGTGTGCGTATGTCGGCTATTTTGTCTGCCGGTGTGCGACGAAGAATAGAAACCTTGCCGGAGTTTCAGGTGCCGAAGCCTGATTCCCGCCGGCCAAATCAGTCGCGTTAGTATCGGAGTTTGAGAATGGAAAATAATGAATTGAATCCCCAGGTTGAAAATGTTCAGGAAGAAGCGCAGGCTGCCGTGCAGGAAACTGTTGCAGAAGAAAAGGCTGCCGCTCCTGCTGATGCCCAGGCGAATCTGGAGAGTGCCCGTGAAGAAATGAAAAATAAACGCGCTCCCATGACCGATGACCTGGAAGCCGAACTGGAAAATGCCATGGCCGGCGGAGACCTTGATTCCATGCTGAAAGACTCCGTCAGCGCACCGGTGACTCTGGAAGCCAACACGAAAGTCAAGGCGAAGGTCGTCAAGATCGCCAGCGACAACGTGTTCGTCGAGATCGGAAACGCACAGGGCCAGGTCCCGCTCAAGCAGTTCAAGGAAAATCCTGAAGAAGGCGCGGAGATCGAAGTCGTCATCGCCAAAGAAAACAATGCGGACGGCCTCTTTGAAGCTAATCTGCCTGGAAGTGCCGTCACCAACGCGGACTGGGATACTCTGGAAAAGGGAATGGTCATTGAAGTCACCGTGACCGGCACGAACACCGGCGGGCTGGAATGCAAAGTGAAGAGCCTCCGCGGCTTCATCCCGATGAGCCAGATCGCTGTCGGACGCGTCGAGAATGTCGAACAGTACGTCGGACAGAAACTCAGCTGCGTCATTACCGAAGTCGTTCCGAAGAAACACAATTTGGTCCTCAGCCACCGCAAGTATCTCGATCGCGAACGTGATGCGAAACGCGAAGAAGTCTTCGCCGGTCTCGAAGTCGGTCAGGTCCATGAAGGTACCGTCCGCAAGATCATGGATTTCGGTGCGTTCATCGACATTGGCGGCGTGGATGGTCTTCTGCACATCAGTCAGCTCTCCTGGGAACGCGTGAAGCACCCGAGCGACGTCCTGAAAGAAGGCGATCCGATCACCGTCCGCATCGAAAAGATCGATCCGAAAACGAAGCGCATCAGCTTCGTTTACCGCGATATGCAGGTGAATCCGTGGTCCAACATCGAGGAAAAATACCCGGTCGATTCGACGATTACCGGAAAAGTCACCAAAATCATGGACTTCGGTGCGTTCGTTGAACTGGAACCGGCGGTTGAAGGACTCGTCCACATTTCCGAGTTGGCCTATCGCCGTGTGGAAAAGGTTGAAGACGTCGTGAACGTCGGCGACGAAGTTTCCGCAAAAGTCCTCTCCATCGATACGAAAAAACACAAGATCAGCCTTTCCATTAAGGCTCTGACCGAAGCCCCGGTCACCGAGAAGAAGGAAAAGGATGAAAAAGACGAGAAGAAAGCCAAAGCCGCCGAAGACCGTGAAGTCACCCCGACGGTGAAGGTGAAGGCGAAGTTCAAGGAACTGCGCGGCGGACGCGACTCCGGAGCGACCGGCGGTCTGTTCGGCTGATGCCGTCTCTGCTGAAAAAAGTCTAATGGAAAGAAAGCCGGAGATCGCGGGATTTTCGGCTTTTTTCATGTGCCGGTTCCCGACTCTGTTTTGAATAGACCGAGTTTGGAACCGACTCTCTTTGGGACAGTGTGCAGTTTCTGAATGAACATAAAAAACAGGAAAAGACCTGAAGATCCTTTCCTGCTTTTATTTTTTGATGGAAATCTTTGCCGAAGACGCATCATTCCGCACAGAATCTACGCTCCGGCTGAAATTTCCGGCAAGACACATACCTTATTTCGCTTCGGCAGCTTTCTTAGCCTTGGCCTTGGCACGACCGCGCAGTTTTTTGGGCGCTTTTTCGGCGGTATCGACTTTTTTCGTTTCGACGCGGCGTTCGACCAGACGGGTCGCTTTACCAACACGGTCACGCAGGAAGTAGAGCTTCGCACGGCGAACTTCAGCCGAACGAACGACTTCGATGTTCGCGACGCGGGGGCTGTGGACCGGGAACTTGCGTTCGACGCCTTCACCCTGGACGATACGGCGGACCGTGAACATTTCACGCGTTCCGGAACCACTGCGGGCGATCACGACACCGGTGAAGACCTGGATGCGTTCTTTGTTGCCTTCGACGATCTTGCAGTGCACGTTCACCGTGTCGCCGATTTCAAAATGCGGGACTTCCGTCTTCATGCTGGCTTTTTCGACCAGCTGCATGATTTTCTGACTCATGAGTAAATCCTTTCAATTTTCTTTTTTCTATTCGGTTTCTTCTTTCTTCACTTTGCGGGTACGTTTCTTTTTCGGCTTTTCTTCCTCTTCGCTTCCCGGAGGGATCAGGTCAGGACGACGCTCAAGCGTCAACTTCCGATTTTCTTCACGCCGCCATTTCTCAATGTTGGCATGATGCCCTGAAAAGAGGATCTCCGGCACTTCCAGCCCCCGAAAAACTCTCGGACGCGTATACTGTGCCGATTCCAGAAGCCGGTTGCCGCTGGAGAACGAATCCGTGACGGAACTCATTTCGTCCCCCAAAACACCGGGAATCAGGCGAATGACGGCTTCCATCACCACCATGCTCGCCACCTCGCCGCCGTTGAGGACGTAGTCCCCGATCGAGATCTCGTCCGGCTGGAGGATCTGACGAACGCGGTCATCGAACCCCTCGTATCTTCCGCAGAGAAAAACGATCCTTTTGTGCTGGACCAGTTCCTCTGCGACCGTTTGCCGAAAAACCCGTCCGGCAGGAGTCAGCATGACCAGATGTCCCGGTTCCGTGCGAATCGATCCGTCAAAGGTGACCGGATCAGTATCCGCGTCGGCATTTTCCGTTTCGCAGTTCAGTTCCAGAGACGTTTCTCCAAAAATGCCCTGCTGAACCGCTTCCACACAGTCCACGACAGGTTCCGCTTTCAGAACCATTCCCGGACCGCCGCCGAATGGACGGTCATCGACCGTTCTGTGTCGATCGTGCGTCCAATCCCGCATATTGTGAAGCCCAACGCTTACGAGGCCATTTTTGATGGACTGATGAAAGAGACTTTCCCCGAGGTAGTTCGTGAACATTTCGGGAAAAAGCGTCAAAACATCAAAGCGCATGGGACCTTTCCATTAAAAATTTTTCTTACTCGGCAGCTTCTTCCGTAACGGCGGGAGTAGCCTGAGCTTTGATCATACGAGTCGAAGTCGGACGCGGTTTGCGGGCTTCGGCCAGTTTCGCCTGAGCGGCTTTCTGAGCTTCAAGATGCGTACCGTTTTTGCCGTACTTTTTGATCAGAACGGCGACTTTCGGGGTGGGCTGAGCACCGACGGCCAGCCATTTTTCCACTCCATCAACATCCAGAATGACGCGAGCGTCCGTTTCGGGAACCATTGGGTCGTACGTACCCAGTTCCTGAAGAACACGACCGCCGCGCGGGGCACGGGAGTCCATCGCGCAAATGCGATAGAACGGGCGATGGAGACGGCCCAGTTTTTTCATACGAATTCTAACTGCCATAGGAATTTACTCCTTTTCTCTAAACTATGAACTATCCGGCACGACGAACAACGTGCCGGCGACCATTACCGACCCAAACGTCATGGGTCACGGATAATGTACGGTTGATGGGACTAGCCCTTCTTGCGCTTCTTCATTTCCTTTTCGCGCAATTTTCGCATTTTCGCTTTTTCGGCAGGAGTCAAACGTTTGCCGGTATTGCCCTTCGGCATTCCGCCGCCCTGCCCCATGCCTGCCGGCCCCTGCTGCATACGGCGCATCAGTTCCTGCATCGCGCCAATGCGTCCGCCGGCTCCCATGGTGGACATCATTTTCATCATCTCAGCCATCATGTTGAACTGCTTGATCAGGTCGGAGACCTGCTGCGGCTGAACTCCGGAACCTGCCGCGATTCGGCGGGCACGCGAGGCATCGATGCTCTTCGGATTCTCGCGTTCCTCTTTCGTCATGGAGTTGATGATGCCGTTGATTTTGTTCATCTCGGCGTCCGCGTCCGTGTTGCCAAGCATCTGCTTCAGATTCCCCATTCCCGGAAGGAAACTGAGGATCTTGCCGAAAGAACCAAGACGGCGGGTCTGTGCCATCATGGTCTGGAAATCGTTGAACGTGAAGATCCCCTTCTTCAGACGCGCTTCCTGTGCTTCCATCACGTTCTGATCGAACGCGGTCTGCGCCTGACGCAGGAGTTCCTGAAGGTCGCCGCCGCCGAGGATCCGGCTCGCCATGCCTTCCGGAGTGAAGTCTTCCAGCGATGTGGAAGAGGTGATCTGCTCGCCGGTACCGATGAATTTGATCGGGACGCCGGTCACGTGCTTCAGCGAGATCGCCGCACCCGCACGGGCATCGCCGTCCAGCTTCGTCATGATGACGCCGTCCAATTCCAGAGCTTCGTTGAACGCCTTCGCGCTGTTCACAGCATCCTGACCCGTCATGCCGTCCACGACGAGGTAGACCTGGTCCGGATAGCAGTTCCGGTCAATATTCACCAGCTGCTGCATCAGCTCTTCATCTACATGCAGACGGCCGGCCGTGTCGAGGATAAGCACATCGCAGCCTTTCGCCTTCGCCGCTTCCAGAGCGCGCGTACAGACTTTCACCGGATCTTTTTCTTCGTAGTCTGCGTAGACCGGAATGTTCAGCTGTTCGCCGAGCGTCTCGAGCTGCTTGATGGCGGCGGGACGCTGAAGGTCGGCGGCCGCAAACATCGGACGACGTCCGCGGACCTGGATCCGTTTGCCAAGTTTACCGGTCGTCGTCGTTTTACCGGAACCTTGGAGACCGCACATCATGATCGTCGTGATCCCGGAACCTTTCAGGTGCAGGTCATTGTCGACCGGCCCCATCAGTTCCACCAGTTCATCGTAAACGATCTTCACGACCTGCTGCGTCGGATCGATCTGCTTCAGGACTTCTTCACCGCACGCTTTTTCGCTGACGCGGGCCATGAACGCCTTCACGGCTTCGTAGCTGACGTCTGCTTCCAGCAGGGCACTTTCGACCATGCCGAGTCCCTCACGCATATTCGCTTCCGTCAGTTTGCCGCGGCCGCTGAGGGAACGCAGGGCAGAGCTTAAACCTTCTCGCAGGGATTCAAACATAATTCGCTATCCATGAATAAACAGTGAACAATCAAAAAATTCAGGAGCATGAATTGTACCACGATTTTCGGAATTTTCAAGGGGGGAGGAGGCACTTTATGGCGATTTAGGTAATTTTTTGGAAGAATTCTGCATTTTTTTGCAGTTTTCGGCGTCTTTGGGACGATTTTGGTGTGCGTCCCGAAGTTTCTGCAAAAAAAGCCTTTTCTGGAAAGTGCATACCGATCCAGATCTGATTTCACCATTGAGGACATCATAGAGCCGCAGAAGCACGTGGGAGAACAAAAAGTCTCTCGCAGAAGGAGAGTGCCTCGCAGGTTAAGGAATTTGTGCGGATTCCTTATTCGCGCAAAGGAGGTTTAGGAGTGCGTGTCCGCACATTCAGCCTCCCCTTTTAGGGGAGGGGGACCGCCGGAGGCGGTGGAAGGGTTTCGCGGCCTTTTTTTACGGACTTTGGGTTTCCGAAGAGTTCACCAAGCCACCCCGTCAGACCTTCGGTCTGCCACCCCTCCTAAGAGGAGGGGCTTCTTGAGTGCGCATCCGTACCAGTGACCAACGGGAACGGGTTCATGCCTGTGCGCGGAAGCGCAGTCCGCCCGCCGCGGCTC
>CAZRGJ010000010.1:0-23417 GCA_964599445.1 uncultured Planctomycetaceae bacterium
ATTATATCGTATCCCTTAGCCGATTCCTAGAGTTCGGAGCCTTTTTTTATGAAATTTTGCCTGAACAAGTTGGAAATTTTATTGATTTTCGCCATATTTTTTCTCGTCGGAACGTATGCGGTACCGGACGTTAATGAGGCGCACTATATTGAAAAAGCGGCTCATTTCTGGAATCCGGACTACGTGCATGGGGATTTTTTTCTGGATTCCCAGGATGCGCACGCGGTATTTTACTGGACATTCGGCTGGCTGACGCTTCTTTTCCCGATGGAGACCGTCATTTGGATCGGACGCTGTCTTACCTGGTTCGGCATGGCTGCCGGCTGGTGGCGGATGACGCGTCCCGTCTTCAAACGCTGGGGATTTGGAGTTCTTTCGGCACTTTTTTTTCTTTTTTTGAACCAGAAATGTTCCTGTGCCGGAGAATGGGTCGTCGGCGGCGTAGAAGCAAAAGGATTTGCGTATGTTTTTGTGTTCTTCGGCCTTGGAGAACTTTTCCGAAACCGGTGGAATCGTGCGCTGGTCTTTTTCGGCATCGGTGCCATGTTTCACGTTCTGGTCGGCGGATGGTGTATCGCGGCACTGGGGATCGCGTGGCTCGTGCTGAACATTCACGAACGCACTCTGAAGAAAAATGGTACGCCGGAAAATCTGGAAAAGTGCTTTCTTCCTTCACTGCGCGAGCTTCTTCCCGGCCTGACGGCTGCCGTGCTGTTTACGCTTCCCGCGCTGGTGCCTGCTCTGCAGCTCAACGCGGACGTTCCGGCGGAGACCGCCCGGAATGCGACGTACCTTTACGTCTACGAGCGTTTGCCGCATCATCTGCTTCTGAGCCACATGGCAGAGCACAACACGGTGAAACTTGGACTTTTCACTCTCCTGATCCTGGTTTGGGGCTTCCTTTGCGCCCGGCCGCGGAACTCGCATGGAGACATGACGTTCCGAACGTTCATTTGCGGCGCGCTGGTGATCGCCATGATCGGGTGGGGGATTAATCTTTTCATTGAGATCGCTCCGGATAAGGCGGCCTCACTGCTTCGATACTACTGGTTCCGGCTTGCGGACGTCATGCTGCCTCTGGGAGTTGCGCTGCTCTTCATTCGATTCGCAGATGGACTCATTCAAAATGCAGTTTCCGGCCAAAATGCAGTTTCTGGCCGTCGGCTGATTGGAGTGGTCCTTCTGGGGCTGGTCGTTCTCGCGTCCGGCATGACGTTTTACGGTGCGCTTGGAAAGTTCTCAAAACCGATGCGTCCCCGGTCCTGTTCCGGAGCTTCACGCGGTGAGACCTGGCAGGAACTTTGCCGTTTCGTTCGGGAAAATACGGAAAAAGACGCTCTTTTTGTGGTTCCGTACACGACTCGGACTTTTCGGTGGTTCGCCCGGCGCGGAGAGGTCGGCGTCTGGAAAGACATTCCGCAGGATGCCGGCGGACTTTGCGAGTGGTGGGAGCGAATGCAGGATCAGTTCTACGCATTCGACATCAGCAAACCGGGACAGACCTACGGCCGGGCCGGTTCCTTTACCCAGATGCCGAAAGCAAAAATCGAGCTTTTGAAGACGAAATATGGTGCAGACTACATCGTGCGGAACAAACACGATCTTAAGGGGCGGCACATTTTGATGAAGACGCGCAATGGGATCGAAGATTACGAGCTGGTCTTTGAAAATAAAGATTTTGAGCTTCGCCGACTTTCCGACACGAAAAGAGAAGAGGAGACGCAGGGGCCGGCCAGTCCCTGAATCGGTCCATAAAAAAAGCCTCGGCCGAAACCGAGGCGCCTGAATGGGAACGATGGGACTTGAACCCATGACCTACGGATTAAAAGTCAGTTGCTCTACCGACTGAGCTACGTTCCCGTCAAGTGTCCTAATCCTACCATAAACCAAAATTTTTTCAAGGGGGGAGATGAAAATTCTTTCCCCTCTTTTTTGATTTTGGCCGGGATTTTTGAAAGTGTGCCGTCTGTGGGGTTTTTGCGGATCGCGGTGTCTTGGGAAAACGGCATAAAAAAAGCCTCGGCCGAAACCGAGGCGCCTGAATGGGAACGATGGGACTTGAACCCATGACCTACGGATTAAAAGTCAGTTGCTCTACCGACTGAGCTACGTTCCCGTCAAGTGTCCTAATCCTACCACAGATCCAAAAAAATTCAAGGGGGAGGTGGCCAAAAACGGCAAATTTTTTCCAAAAACTTTCTGGCTGTCAGTTTTTCTGCCCGCATTGGCCGCTTTTCCTCCATTGTTTTTTCGATGTGCGGGAAGTAAAATTTTTTTGGAATGAATTTCTTTGAAATAAATGCGTCCGGCTCCCCTTGAAAAAAAATCGGAATATGGTAGAATAGACCGTGAAACTATCCGGCATCCGTTGGCCTGGATATACCATTTATAGAAGTCAAAAATACAGGAACTATCATGCGTATTGCGATTGGAAGCGATCACCGCGGCGTGACGATGAAGGCGAAAGCGATCGAAATTCTTCGTCAGAAAGGCCATGAAGTCGTTGAGTGTACCGGCGAAGTGTGGGACAATACCGTGGATTATCCGGACGTTGCGAGTCAGGTCGCTGCGCTTGTGAGCAAGAGCGAAGCGGACCGCGGGATCCTGATCTGCGGGACTGGGATCGGCATGTCGATCGTCGCGAATAAATTCCCGAATGTGCGGGCAGCTGTCTGCGGCGATGAACTGACTGCGGAGATCAGCCGTCGGCACAATAATCTGAACGTTCTCTGCCTTTCCGGCGATATGCTGGGAGCCAGCGCGCTTGAGGGAGTCCTCACAAAGTGGCTTGAGACCGGGTTTGAAGCCGGACGCCATCAGCGCCGCATCGACAAGATCGCGCGGATCGAAATGGAAGCCGCGAAGCGCAATTAGTGAATGTTTTCGGCGGAATTTGCCGATAGAAAAAGAAAGAAGCACACCTTGTGCACGTTTTCGGACGGAGCGTTTTATTTTTAGGTCCGCAGCGTACCGTGTGCGGTTAATTTCGGTTTTCCTGTCGGGAAAACACCCTGTTTTGTTTTGAAGGAATATTTCCATGGCACAGCTTATTCTTCCGCATGGCGGACTGCAGGAACCTGTTTGCTGCACTATTTGTAATTGCAAGAAAGATGAATTTCTGGCCGAAGCTGCCGGTCTGACCAAAGTTCCGGTTTCCGATGCAGACCTTTCCACGGTCTATCGTTTTGGCGACGGTGCGCTCAGCCCGCTGGACGGTCCGATGGATTCCGAGACGTGGAATCGCGTTCTGAACGAAGAGTGCATCCTGTTCAACGGTCAGAAATATGCGTGGACGATCCCGCTTGCTTTCCCGATGACGAAAGAGCTTGCCGAGACGATCAAGCCGGGCCAGAAGGTCGCGCTGGTCAATTCTGCGGACGAGATCATCGCGACGGTGGACGTCACCGACGTGTATCCGTGGGATAAAATGGACTACATCAAAAAGGTCTACCTGACGGACCGGACGGATCATCCCGGTGCGGATATGGTGCTCGTGAATGATGCGGGAAAAGACTGGCTCCTCGGCGGTAAGATCCAGGTCCTTCCGCAGCCGAAGAATCCGAATTTCGGCCAGTATGTCCTCAGTCCGAAAGAAGTGCGTGCGCTGCTGGAGAGCAAAGGCTGGGAACGCTGCGTCGCTTTCCAGACGCGCAACCCGCTTCACCGTGCGCATGAATACGCGCTGGTCTACGGACTGGAAACGCTCGTGCGTCAGGGATTCAACGCGGGTGCCTGCCTGAATCCGCTCATTGGTGAAACGAAAGGCGACGACGTGTGTGCCGAGATCCGTATGCAGACCTACGAAAAGCTCATCGAAAATCGTGCGCTTGGCGAAGGCGACAGCGATGCCGAACTGTGGGGACCCCGCGGTGAAAGCGTTCCGGACCGTGTGATCCTGCTTGGACTGGACATCAAAATGTTCTACGGCGGTCCAAAAGAAGCGGTCATGCACGCGATCTACCGCCAGAACTTTGGTTTCACCGACATCATCATCGGCCGCAAACACGCCGACGCTCCGTACAAAGACGGAACGGCGATCTGGGGCGACTTTGATGCGCAGGAGATCTTCACGAAGCTCAACGGCGATCTGAAGATCAAGAATCTGAATGTTGGTTTCGCTGCGTACTATGATTCCATTGGCCGTGTTGATCTGATGGAAAACCATAAGGACGAGAAACCGGTCTTCATTTCTGGAAAAGACGTCCGCAAGACTCTCCAGGAAGGCAATCAGGTCGACCCGCGCATCATGCGTGAGAGCACCAGTGCTATCCTCGCGGCTGCGATGAGCCAGAAATAGTTTCCGTTTTTGAGAAATTCAGCTCTGAAGGAAGCGGGTCGCGAAACGTTTCTTTCAGAGTTTTTTTGTGGGAAAATTTTCCTGAGACGCCATAATTTCCTGAATTTGAATTCGATTTTACCGGAAGGAGAAGAGCATGAAACGTTTTCTTTTGACTTTGATCGTGTGTGCCGTGATTTTCCCGGCACTTGGATGTGGAGAAAAACCGAAGGCTCCATCCCCGGTTTCCGAGAGTACGGCAGAAGCTCCGGTTTCTGCGGGGACGGAGACCGCGGCGGCTCCGCAGGTCACGGAACTGGATGCGGCCGGTTTTGAGACGTTTATTCAGGATCCCGGACGCAGTATGGTGGTCATTCACGCGACCTGGTGTCCGCCGTGCCGAATGCTTGAAAAACTGCTTCATGAAATGGAAACATCCGGAAGACTTCCGAAAAATGCCCGGGTCGGAATGGTGGACGGAGACAAAGAGCAGACACTTGCGGAACGTTTCCAGATCGAAGGTTTTCCGACGATCCTGATTTTCCGCGGCGGCACGCTTGAGGATCGGCTCTTGGGATACCAGGACGAAAAGACGATCCTCGGAATTTTCGCGGAAGCGGAAACTGCGGCTCCGTAAAATCGGCGAGAGGACCGGTATTTTGGGATCCGCTCTGTATTTGAGCCGGGAATTCATGCCTGCGGTGGATCTTCCATAGGCCGTGGGCGCGTTAAAGTTTCGCCAAATGTCTTAAAAGCGTCAATGGTAAAAAATTTTTTGCCGGACGCTTCTTTTTTTGAAAAAAAAGGAAAGATCCTCTTGACAGAATGGGGCATATCGTGGAAAATAAGAAATCGAGGTCCCTTTGTCTCATTTCACAGCGAAAGAGGTAATTTCATGCTCAACTGGTTTCAGGCCAATGCGACCAGATCATCCAGCGGGATCGGCAAGATCAAAGCAGATTTTATTGAGATGCTGCAGCGGGCGCGCGAAGAATTCCTTCTTGCCTGCCAGCCGGCGATCCATGGTGTTCCGTCCGACACGGTATGTGAAGAGGTCACCAGACTGGATAAAATGGTCAATAAAGCAGAACGGCAGATCCGAAAGGAACTGGTCATTCACTGTTCCGTCCGCGGGCAGGTCAGTCCGGAAGCACTCGTTTTTATGAGTATTGCGAAAGATGCGGAACGGCTTGGCGACTATGCCAAAAATATTTTCGACATGAGTGAGCTTGCGCCGTGTGCTCCATTGGGCACGGAAAAAGAGCAGCTCGTCTTGCTGAAGCTTTTGATGTTCCGGATCTTCGACTTGTGCATTCAGGCGATCCAGGAAGAGAATGAAGGATCCGCCCGGCAGGCTATCTGCGAGTGCCGATGGATCGGAAAACAGTGCGACGGCGTCACGAAGACCCTGTTGAATCTCGAAACTCCGGGATGCCGAACGGCTTCCGATGTCCTGATGTTCCGCTTTATGAAGAGGATCGCCTCCCATTTACGCAACATTTGCTCCAGTGTCGTTCAGCCGGTCCATAAGCTGGATTTTACCAAAAAAATTTCCAGGTCCGTAGAGGTCTCCGGAACCATTCAGGACCGCAAAGCGGAATTTTTGGACGAATTTAATGCTGAGATCCGCAAATATGAAAAAACAATTTAACGGAAATCCTTCCTTAACCTCAATACATACAGTTTTGTACAGGAGAAAGATCGTGAAACGTTCAAATACCATCGTCTGCTCGCTGATTTGCGCCGGCTGCATCGCTACGGGCGTCATTTCCAGCATCGCCACCACGTTTCTGACGGAAAAAGCGGCTCCGGAAGTCACGGTTGCCCGTGCGAATACGTCGGATCGTGTTGACGGCTACCTCACCTGCACGGGATACATTGATGCGGGAGTGGAAGCTCTTTACGTTTTGGATTCCTCCACGGGCCTGCTTTCCGCCGGCGTGCTTTCCAAGAGCACTCCGAATTTCCAGGCCAAGTATCAGGGAAATGTCAACGCGGACCTGGCGAAGGCGATCAAGTTCATGAGTGCGCGTGCTGAAAAGACCACGAAACGGACCAGCAGCCGTTCTTCCCGCACCTCGAAACGGAACCGAAATGATGAAGGGAATGCTGCTGCCGAGATGATGCTTCCTTCGGAACCGCGCTACATGATGACCGCCGGAATGCACGATATGCCGGGGACCGGGATGCGCCGTCCGGGAGCTTCGGCTCTTTACGTCACGGAAGTGAATACGGGGCTGACGCTCGTCTACATTCTGCCGTGGAGTTCTGCGGCACACTCCAGCAATACGCCGGTCAGTGAGCCGATCCAGGCGTATGCGATCGATCGTTTCCTGATCCCGATGGTCACGGAAGAAGCGGTGGAAGAAGAGTAGTTTCTGCTTTTCGGGCAACGGAAAGCACGATACCGGATCTGCTGCGGGAAGGGTTCATTTTGAGCCGTTCCCGCCTTTTCATGCAATGAACGGAGTCTTTTATGGAAAACCCCAACGACGTTTTTGAAGAACGCACATTCATTTCGGGAGAAATGGCTGGTCCAGACAGGCAGGAAGTCGTTCCCGGATTCTACTCCATGACGGAGCAGGAACGGCAGGACTACGAGCGGAAGATGGATAGTCTGAACAATCTGATCGTCTTCATCGTCATCGTGATCGCGATGATGCCGCTTTTCTTTTTTGGACGTCAAATGTTCAATACGCCGTCGAGTGAGCATTTTCTTGTGGGACTTCCCCTGATCGATTTCAATTCCCTTCAGCCCGTCATTGGCGGGGAGCCGGCTCCCGCGACTCATGAATTTAAGGACAAAAACTTCTTCGTCATTCTTTGGGGACCGTGGGATGATCCGTCCTGCGAACTGCTTCAGAGACTTTGGTCTCCCCTTCAGAAAGCGGAGAAATTGCCGAATTTTCAGGTGATCCCCATTACGTATTTTGCCAAAACGGTCGTTCCGGTCAAATGGTATGAAATGGACCGAACGGAACGGCAGAGATTCCTGGAGCAGAAACGTCTGGAGCAGAGTCGGCTGGACCGTTTTGTGAAAGAGGCGTTTAGGGTCCGTGGATTTCACTTCAAAAATGTCTGGTGGGATCCCGCAGACCGATTCCGGCTTGATTTAATGGATCTGGCCCAAGAGGAGCTGAAAGGAACCGGAAGCACGATCGACGGGATCGGATTTCCGACGATCCTTCACGTTGAAAACGGCGTCATTCGGCACGTCTGGACCAGCGGAACCCAGGAAGACCTGAATGAAATAAACGATGTGCTCGCTCTGATCATTGCGGGGCCGAGAGCGATTCCGGTCCTTCCGGCGAGTCAACCATCGTCCGAAAAATAAAAAACGTCTCCTGCATAGGAAAAGACCGAACGACTCTGAAATTCGTCCGGTCTTTTATTTTTCCGTGTTTGGGACCGATTGGCCGATCGGAGTGCCGATTTTATTTCTTCAGCGCATCAACGACCCGCTTGGTGATCTCGGCGATCAATGCTTCCTGGTCATCTTCCGGTTTTTCATCACGGTAGGAGGGCGGATTGAAACCGCGGTGCGCAAGACCGGCTTCTTTCCAGCTGTCGCGGAAAACGTCGTTCGAGCAAATATCGCAGTCTTTCATTTCAAAACGCGGATCATCGATTCCCCACTTTTTCTTCAGCGCGAGAAGTTCTTCTTCTTCCGCTTTCGTGAAGTAGCCGACATTTCCGATCGACTTGGCCAGGATCAGCATGTGGCAGTACGCATCCAGCATTTCGGTGTACCAGTAGGCCTGCTCCGGATTTTCACCCCAGCTGACCGTACCGTGATTCGCCAGAACGACGACCTTCGTTTTATGCACGAACTGGAGGACCGTATCCGCAAATTCCTGTCCGCCCGGGATCGCGTATTTGGCGATCGGGACTTCACCGAGATGGATCTCGATTTCCGGCAAAGCGCACGGCGGGATCGGCTCACGCGCCATACCGAAAGCCGTCGCATACGGCGGATGGCAGTGGACGACGGACTTGACTTCCGGACGTTCCTTCATGATGGTCAGATGAAGGCGGATCTCGCTCGTTGCCTTCCGCTTCCCGGCCAGCTGCTTTCCATTCATGTCCACGACACACAGATCTTCCGGCGTCATGAAACCTTTGGAGATCATCGTCGGGGTACAGACGACTTCATTCTCGCTGATCCGAAAACTGATGTTTCCGTCATTTCCAGCCGCGTAGCCGCGTTTGTACAGACGGTCGCCAATCGCGCAGATTTCCTGCTTGACCTGGTAAATATTCCGCATGGATTCCATCCTTTAACTAAAAATTATGTGTGGATTCTGATTGAATCAGGTTTTTTATCTCAGGTAAATACGATCTAGAATGAGCGCGCAGTATGCGTCCACCGGTTTGTATTCAGGGTAAAACGGATTCACCGCTTCCCGGCCCTCTCCAACTCCGATGATCTGACCTTCCGTCACCCCCATCGAATCATAGAGGACGAACTCTTCACTGGATATTTCGGTTTTTTCCGCCAAATCGTTTAATGGAATGTCTTCAAGTCGGCTGAGATCTGCTTCGGTGAGCGGAACTGCGAGTTTGAAGGCGGCACCATCCATCGTGGGATGCTGTTTCGCAAGCGTGACGGTACCGATGACTTTCGCCAGTTTCATGAGCTGGTTCCTTTCGATTCTTTCCGTTTCATGATTTTCTTCGTTTCATGAATGGTAGAAAAGTTCTGCTGCCCGCTGAACGATCTGTCCGGTAAGGTAGATCCCAAGTTCGGAAGGATCCACGATCAGCGTATTGGCGGTTGGGAAATCCTTCCATTGTCCCTCCAGCCGCTGTGGGCTGACGGAGGAGAGGGCGCGGATCTTTTCGTCGCGGTTCAGGCGGCAGAGTGCTTCGTCCACACGTGAAGTGAAGAGGACGTTCAGCGTTTTATTTTTGGCCATGGAACTGCGAAGACCATCGAAACAGACGAAACCGCTGCGCAGATTCGGATGCAGACCGGAACGGATCCAGGCCGGAAAAAGGGAATCCGGATGGTACGGCGTAAAGAGCGCGTAAACTTCCAATGTGCCGGAGTTGGGCTGATTGGAAATTGCGGGCGATTCTGTACGGAGTGCCGCAATGGATTCTGCCGAATAGCGTGCAAGACGGATCCCCTGTTCTGCCAGTTCATCCCGAACGGACGGCGTCAGGAGTGCGGTCTGGGGAACGATGAGTTTTTGGACGTTCTGCGGCAAATGCGCGACATCGCGCAGCGTGATGATTTCTTTGTCGAGCAGGAGATCCGCTGCTTTCAAACGGCGTCCTGAGGGCGTCGGGGCTGCATTTGAGGCCTTTTCGGTCTCTCCATTTGCCGAAGTGCCGGAGACTGCACGGCTCTGGAAAGAGACCTGCGTTTTCGGAGTTTCGGAAGAGGGAAACTCCCACGGCATACGTCTGCCGGCGGAATGGTTTTCAGGAGATCTTCGTGAAGAAGCGGATCCGCTGTTTTCCCGCGCGATCCGTTTTTCGAAAGGTTTTCCATTCGTGAATTTCGGAGCGGCCGTTCGGACACGAAGTACCTCCGTCACGACCGAGCGGACGAGATCTTCAATGAGTTGAACGTTTGGGGATCCTGCTTCCATTTTCCTGAAACCTCAGGGATCTTCGTTAAATTTGCTTGATGGATAAAAAAGCGCATTTCGCAAATGCAGCTCCTGGGGACGAATGCCTTATGGCGTACTGGACTGCGCAGCCGGCGTGTCGGGGACTTTACTCGTCCATGATGCCGAGAACGGACCAGCGGGCAGGGCAGTTTTTGCTTTGGACCTGCTCTGCGATGAGACTGCCGTCGCTGGTGAGGATGACTCGGTCTCCGACTCGGGCACCGATCTGGGAATCCAGACAGAGTTGGGGAAAACCTTCCGGCGACACACCATCCAGCATCAATGGCTGAACGATGAGCAGACGCTGACCTTCCAGCGAGGAATGCCGTACCGTCGCGATGGCCTTGCCGATGACTTTTGCCGGAAACATTTCCCGTTTTCCCCTCTTTTTTCTGACCGTCAGTCTATTTTCCCAAAATGTGGAGCGCATCGACCAGCGTGCAGCGGCGCGAGCGCGTGTAGACCATGGGATTCGTGATCCCTTCGCCAGTGCATCCGGCGATCGAGTAGGAGGCGTAGCCTTCCCCGCCGTTTCCGAGTCCAGCAACACTTGCGCCGTTTTTCACGAAGATCGTCGTGTCGAGAGCTTTTCCCATGCGGGTCAGATTTTCGACGTTGCGCGAGTGCATGATCCCCGTATGATGGAAACCGTGCTCGTATTTGACGGCAAGACGAATGGCGTCATCGACGTCGCGGGCACGCACGAACGGGAGGAACGGAAGCATCTGTTCGACCGGGACGAACGGGTTGGTCTCGTCGGTCTCGCCGTAGAGAAGCTCGACATTTTCCGGAATATTCCAGCCCATGAGCTGCCCCATGGTGTGTGGAGACTGACCGAGGAAATCGCGGCTCGGCACGGCATGGCGTTCGGCGCCTTCGCCAACGTACGAGATCGCTTTTTCGGTGAAGGCGGCGACCTGATCCGGAGTCAGACGGTAGGCACCGGCACGATTCATGGCGTCCATCATCTCGTCAAAGACTTCGTTGACGACGAAGACTTCTTTTTCGGCAAGGCAGAGCAGATTGTTGTCGTACGAGGCGCCATAAATGATCGAGCGGGCCGCACGGTCCAGATCTGCCGTTTCGTCAACGACGACCGGGGGATTTCCGGGACCGGAGACGACGGCACGCTTCTGCTGACGCAGCGCGACGCTTCCCACGGCAGGACCGCCCGTCACGTTAATGAGCGAGACCAGCGGATGCGCAAAAAGTTTCTCGACGTACTCGACTTTGGGTTCCACGAGGATGGTGAGCAGATTGTCGATGCCGATCGCTTCGTAAATCGCCTGGTTGAACATTTTGACGCCGAGCGCCGCGATTTTTTTCCCGCCGGGATGGGGGCTGAAAACGATGGAGTTTCCGGCCGAGATCATGTTGATCGCATTGCACGTGATCGTCGGCAGGGAGTGCGTGACCGGCGAAACGGCCGCAATGACGCCGTAGGGAGCGTGTTCGATGACGGTCAGACCATAGTCGCCGCTGAAGCATTCGCTTTTGAGGAATTCGATACCGGGAGTTACTCTTCCGACGCCCTGCTGTTTCTCGATCTTATGGTCAAGGCGTCCGATTTTTGTTTCAGCCATTTCCATCGTGCCGAATTCCACGGCATTCGCATTCGAGACATTCCGGATGGCGTCGATGGCCAGACGGCGTTCCGCGATCGTTTTTTTCTCAAGCTGCTCGAATGCGTCACGTGCGGCACAGACCGCTTCATTCAGGTCGGTGAATTGACCAAAACGTCCGACATAGGAACGGCTGACAGCCGGCGGATTCGCGGTCCCGCCCATCTGCTGAAGGACTTCGGCCACGATTTTGTTGATGGTATTTTCGCTGATCTTCATCTTTGGTTTCCTGTTTTCAGGATCACATGATCTTTCAAATCAAATTTTCTTCATGAATTGCGTGATCCGGCAGGTCGGCAGCAATTCGGAATTTTCCGGAATGGCGTTTTTATTGGGTGCCTAACGTTGGAAAACGACTTTTCCCCCCATGTTCACGGTATCCACGATCCCTATCGTGACGGCGTCTGTCGGGATCGGTTTGGTTTCCGGGGTCATGCGGGCACTGGAACCCTGACAGACCAGCACGAAATCGCCTTCTCCGGCTCCCAGTGTGTCCAGCGTGATGAGCGTTCGGCCTGTGGGGAGCAGGGAGTCCTGCGAAGCCGGGGCAACGCGGTACGCTTCTACGACGAGCAGCTTCCATCCGCGAAGGGAATCCAGTTTTTGTGTGGCGACGGTCGAGCCAACGATTTTTCCTATGAACATTGCGTTCTTTCCGGGTAGTCTTGGACTGAATGTCAGGGTAAATCGGGAGTTTCAAATAAACGGACGGGAAGGACGCACGGCAGCGTATCCTGCGGACACTGCGGCACGCGTTCGTTTCCCGCGGGAAGGTCAGCTCCGGGCTTTCAGAGCTTCAACGGTCTGTCGGGCGACGATGAGTTCTTCATTCGTCGGGATGACGCAGATCTTCACGCAGCTTTCCGCGGCACTGATGCACATTTCCGAGGCGCGGCACTCGCGGTTCTTTTCCGGATCCAGGACGATCCCAAGTTCCGAAAGATCCCGGCAGATCATTTCGCGGATGCTCCACTGATTTTCGCCGATCCCGCCGGTAAAGACGATGAGATCGGCACCGCCGAGTTCCACGAGATATGCTCCGAGATAGCGGCGAATGTCGAAGACGTAAACATTCAGGGCGCGGATCGCTTTTTCATTTCCGGCATTCACGGCCGCCAAAATGTCGCGGATGTCTGTCCCCACACCGCCGCTCAGACCGTAAAGGCCGCCCTGTTTGCCGAGGATCGCGAGAAGTTCTTCACACGATTTGCCTGTACGTTTCATCAAATGCGGCAAAAGGTACGGGTCAAAGTCGCCGACCCGGTTATTCTGCGGCAGTCCGCCCTGAGGGCTTCCGCCCATGCTCGTGGCGCGGCTTTTGCCGTCTGCGATCGCGCAGATGGAACTGGAACCGCCGAGATGGCAGGAGATGATGCGCAGATCTTTTCGGCCGAAAATTTCCGCGCTGCGTACTGAGATATAGCGGTGGCTTGCACCGTGGAATCCAAATCGGCGGATCTGGAATCCATCGATCCATTCATCCGGAACGGCGTAGAGACGGTTTGCTTCGGGAATGTCGGCATGAAAACCGGTTTCGAATGCCGCGACGAGCGGGACTTCCGGAAGCTGGGTACGCAGCTGGCGCATGGCCGCAATGTACGGCGGATTGTGTGCCGGGGCGATGTCGACCATCTCTTCCATTGCGGTGAGGACCGATTCGTCGATGATCTGAACTCCCGTCACGCGTCCTCCATGAACGGCTTTGAATCCGATCCCCTGGACTTCCGCAGGATCTTTCAGGCAGCCGACTTCCGGAGACGTGAGCTGACGAAGGCACTGACGCACCGCTTCGCCATGGTCCGGCACCGAAAATTCTTCGGAGAATGTTTTCCCGCCGACCTCAACTTCGACCGGACTGAGCGGTTCGCCAATGCGCTCGATGCGTCCTTTGGCGAGCTGTTCCTCATTCGTCATGTCGTAGAGTCGGTATTTGAAGCTCGTGGAGCCGATGTTCGCGACGAGGATCTTCATGCGGAATGTCCTTCTGCTGGAAATGAAAGGGACGAAAAGACAGAAAAGACAAACGGAAACAGGATCCCGGAACATGAAAGCGGAAAACGGGGAGGGATCCCGCTTTCTTTCCGGATCTCAGATTTCGTTTTCTTCTGTCGTGCCGACGGCCTCTGAAATGAGGACTAGTCGAGGAACGCCTCGAGCAGTCCGGCGGCCGGACGCGGAATGATGTGGCTGGAGACCAGTTCACCCGTCTGGGAAGCGGCAGAGGCACCGGCTTCGATCGCGGCACGGACACTTCCGACGTCTCCGCGGACGATCGCGGTCACGAAGGCACCGCCGATGTTCACTTTCTTGAGGATGTCGACATTTGCGGCTTTCGACATGGCATCGCACGCTTCGATCAGAGCGACGAGACCTTTAGTTTCGATGAATCCAAGTGCGTCTTGCATTTTTAGTTACCTTTTATTCAAAATGGGAAATGAAACGGGTTTGGAAACGGACGGAGATTCTATCTCTTTGCGCCGTCCTTTTTCAGACCGGGAAGAAGGGAAACGATGTCTTCCGACGGACGCGGAATGACCTGGACGGCCAGAACTTCGCCCACGCGGCTTGCGGCGGCGACACCGGCATCGGTCGCGGCTTTCACTGCGGCGACGTCACCCGTCACGTAGGCCGTCACGATTCCGGATCCGGGTTTTTCCCAGCCCAGAAACTGAACATTCGCGGATTTCATCATTGCGTCCACGCCTTCCACGAGAGCGACGAAACCTTTCGTTTCAATCATTCCCAATGCTTCCAAAGTTTTTGCCATTGCGTTTTTCCTTTTTGTTTCAGGTTATAATGATGGGTAATCGAATTCGATGATCTGTTCGTAAAATATCAGGGGACCCGCTGATCGGCAGGTTTCCCTGCCGGCGTTCTCGCGGGACACCGTATCAGCGGTAAAGTTCAATTTTGTCCGCGTGGTCGATGTCGCACGCATTCCCTTCATCCGTATCAAGGTGGACTTCGAGATGAACGCCGGGATCGACACGCACGAGCACGTTTTCAAAAGTCGTCGTGCAGGACCCGGAATAAACGCGCAGATTCATGCGGTCTTTATCCTGAACGCCGTAGTATTCCGCTTCCGTCGGGTGCATATGTACGTGCCGTTCTGCGCGGATGACGCCGGAGCGAAGTTCCACGACGCCTTTGGGACCGACCAGCACACAGCCGGGAGTTCCCGCAAGATCGCCCGACTGGCGCACAGGAAGCGGGATCCCCAGGGAAATGCCGTCCGTGAACGCAAGCTCGACCTGAGACTGTTTGCGTGTGGGGCCGAGGATCCGGACAGACGGAAGCATTCTTTTGCGGGGGCCGACGACCATGAGGGTCTCTTTGGCCGCAAAAAAACCGGGCTGGTAAAGTTCTTTTTCCACCGTGAGCTGATAGCCGGGACCGAAAAGCGTCTCAACATCCTGATCGCTCAGGTGGATATGCCGTGCGGAAATGCTCACCACGAGTTCCGGAGCCGGATTGGGGTCCGGTTTGCCGGGAACGCCGACGCATTCCAAAACGATCTGGCGAACGATCTGCTCAATAAATTCCGCGCTGAGATTTGATGTATCCATTTTTATGCCGTTTTGGCTTTTGTTTCGAAAAAACTAAACGCATCCTTTCAGATTTCGGTCTGTCTTCCGGTCTCCCTTCACCGAAATCTTCCTCATTGGAATTTTTTGCGGATTTTGATGGCGGATTTTGCGGTTTTTGAGAGTTCTTTTGACTCGGACTCCGAAATATCTCCATCAAAAAGGCCATTCTCTTTTGGTAAAAGAATGGCTTTTTTGATTGGAATGGCTGTTTCGGCATGTGGGATATGCGGATCAGGCATCCGCAAGTCTGTCGGTCTGGGACTCGCCAGCCCGGTTTTCCTGATGGTGTTCATCCCATAATGCATCCAGACGTCGCAGTGCACTGGGGAGATCGTAGACCTTGAAATACGGTTCGGCCGTTTCCCCGCACTCAGTTTTGAGAGCCAGCCCTTTGTCCAGGAGTTTCTGAAGAGCGTCTTCCACTTCGAAATCGATATGGAATCCGAAATTTCCATTCAGCCAGGCTTCGACTCGGCTGTCGAGTTCCCGCATCGTCAGATTTTCCTTCCGGCAGACGTAGAGCATGAAGTACGCCAGAAATGCTTCTTTGACTTCCTGCGTTTCCGCCTGCTCGACCAGCAGATTCACCGCTCCCATGTTGCCTGCGAGACTCTGATGGTAGAGACTCTCCGAATAGGTCTTCAGGCATTTCATTCGGGAATTGAAGAATCCGCAGATCGACCGGAAAAAACCAAGGGCGAACGTGAAGAGCATCGGGAGCAGGAGTGCCAGTTTGAAACTTGCCGCCAGAATGATCTTCAAGATCGTCGTGCCCAGTGCTCCTGAAAAAGAAGCTCCGACTTTGATCTGGTCAATGATCGGCAGGCAGAGACGCACTTCCGGCACGACGACTTTCAGATTTTCCACATCGACATCCCGAAAGATCTTGACCAGGATCCGGCTTTCATGTTCTTTTTTGTAGCGGGCCAGGATAAAAATGCGCTTGAATTTGAGACTTGGGTAATTTTCCTTCAGCAGCCAGAGAGCCTTCCCGGTTTTTTCTTCATGGAGGATGCCTCGGTAGAAGATCCGGAAAAACTCCAGTTTCTGCATATCGACCTTGATGGAAAGGATGCCGGGATAGCGCGCTTCCAGAATTTCCGCCGTCTGTTCTTCCGTCATTTCGCGGAAATTGCAGACGTTCAGAAATCGTTCGACACCATGCAGCAGTTCCGTTCGGCACGTTTCCCGGTACTCTTCGGAATATTCCGGAAAATAAAGCACTTCCGTATCCGGGTCGAACGGCGCGAAGGCTTTTTTGAGCTGGCGGAAATGATCCTGGTAGTCCAGATGGTAGTGCTCTTCCAGCATTTGGGCGAGGAGCTGAAAATGCGTCCTTTCCGTCTCGTTCAGCCGTTCATCATTCAGGACCCTGTCCAGAATGTCCGTGAAGTATACGGGAATAAAATGTTCCCCCGCCGAGAGCCATTCCAGCTCCGGCAGGTTTTCCTTGTTGACGATCAGCAGCTTTTTCAATGTTGAGGAAATGGACATTCAGGAACTCCCGGAGAGCCGATTCAGGTATTTGAATTCCCGAGAAGACGTTCAACGCTCGCCAGAAGCCGGTCCATCGGGAACGGTTTGCGAATGTAGTCGTCCACACCCAGGGTCTCGGCGTACGATTTGTGGCGGTTGCCTTCGTTTGCCGTGATCATGATCACGCGGATCGGGACAGGAAGAGTACGGCGAAGATTTTCCAGGACAAGAAATCCGCTGCGTTTCGGCATCATCATGTCGAGAATGATCAGGTCCGGTTTTTTTTGCTCCGTCATGAGCAGTCCCTGATTGCCGTCAGTCGCGTTGAAGACCTCGTAGCCGCGCATTTCAAGCGTCAGACGCATGGATTCCGTGATTTCCTGGTCGTCATCGATAATCAGGATCCGTTTGGCTCTTTTGAGTTCATCGTTCATGATTCTTGATCCTACTTTTTTCTTTTTTCTTTAAATTTTTCAGGTTCAGCACAGAAATCATTTTCTCTGCCATTCCCCATTATATACAAAATGCCTGAAAATAAAAGGCGGGGGGGGGACCTTCTGAAAAAAAATTGCTCTTTCCATAAATTTAAATATCGGGTAAAATAATACACGGAATTGACTATAGAGGTGAAAAAATGTGGATCAAACGAAATTTTAATCAAATTTCTATTGCCCAACTGTTTATTGTGTCGATTTTGACGTATTGGGCGATATGGGGAGAAAATGCCTTTTGCGGGGCCGTAATGGGGCAGGATGCTGCTGTACCCTGCATCATGACGCGGGATGCGGCGTGCCTCGGCTATCCGTGGACCGGGATGGAATGCATACCGGAAGATCCCCTGATTTTGCGCGGACAAAGCGATCCGGAAAATGCTGCGGCAGCGGGGATCCCCGAAACGGGACCGCTGGACACTTTTTCGGATGGCGGAACGGCAGCCGGAACATCGTCTGCCGGAATGTCTTCTTCCTGGGGAACTTCCGGGGAACTGCCGCTTTACTCGCCGTCGGAAGAACAGTACCATTACTGGGACCCGGCTTTTCGTGCCTGCATTCCCGGTTGCGGGAGACCTCTTCCGACATCCGGTGAAGCGTGGACCTGGCAGGCACTGCCCGGCGGAACGCTCTATCGCGCCCATTTTGCGAGTAATCGTGAAAGCCGGCTCGGGATCCATTTCATCAATGAAGACACGACGCATGACGCCTACTGGGATCCGACTCTTGGCGGACGGATAAACTTTCTCCGCTACGGGACCACGAACCGTCTCTATCCTGAAGGATTTCAGCTCGATCTGGAATGTGCCGCCATCGCGCGTCTGACGCTTACCGGGGACCGCGACCTTCACGGTACGGATTACCGGGTCGGTGCGCCGCTGACGTTCCGCAAGGGGAACTGGGAGTTTAAGCTCGGATACTACCACATCAGCTCGCACATGGGGGATGAGTGGATCGTCAAAAACTACGAAAAAACGGGTGAAGTTTACCGCATCAACTATGTGCGCGACTGCATCACGTGGGGGATCGGATTTCGGCCGGACGCTAACTGGCGTTTCTATTTCGGCGGGGACTATGTTTTCAATCGAGACGGAGGAGCGGAACCCTGGCAGTTTGAGCTGGGAGCGGAATACTCTCCGATGATGCTCCCGAATTTTCAGGGATCTCCGTTCATGGCGGTCCATTTCCGATGGAGCGAGGATACGGATTTCGAGACGTACAGTGCGCTTGAAGCCGGATGGCAGTGGAAGACCGTCTACCAGCACACGATGCGCGTCGGACTGTATGCCATGGCGGGACATGCAGATCAGTACCAGTTCTACGACCGCTGGGAAAAACAGATCGGGGCCGGCTTCTGGTACGATTTTTAGGCGGATCACGAAGCGGTTCCCGGTGTTTTTCGGAAAATCATTTTGCGGACTCGGCTCTTTAAAGGAATTTTAAAGAGAGACCCAAAGGAAATCAAAAGAAATCAAAGAAAAGTTAAGGAGACAGAAAAATGACTCTCAGGGATCCCCGCTCCCTCTTTGGGGCGTTTTGTTTTTTGACGCTCATCGGTCTGGGTGTTTTTTTTCCAGAGTCGGCCAGAGCGCAGAAAGCAGAATTTACGCTGGAGATCGTCGACGACGAAACGCGCCGTCCGATCCCGTGCCGGGTCTCCATTCGGAATGAAAAGGGGATCCCCCGCAAAGCAGATGAGGTCCCGTTCTGGTACGATCATTTCGTCATTCCTGGGAAAATCTGGCTGGAATGGCCTCTGGGGACGTACCCGATGACGATCGAACGCGGATTTGAGTACCTGCCGCGGACCGGGCATTTTGTGCTGAACCGCTACGGAAAAGACGCCAAAACGGAGACTCTGAAACGCTTCACGGACCTCTCGAAAAAAGGGTGGTGGTCCGGCGATCTGATGGTCATGCGCGAGCTGGCGGACATCGAGCTTCTGATGATGGCGGACGATCTCCATTTCGTGCCGCTGGCGGAGTCTGCGGAAAAACGGATCTTCGTGAAAGAAAAAAAGGCGGAAAGTCAGAAACGCGCGGAAAATCGTGAACGTTCCGGCCGAAAAGACCTGAACGGTCCGAGTGTTTCCGGAAAAGCAAAGCGGGATCCTGCACCGAAAGCGGAACGTGCAGAAATTTCCGAAAAAACGGATGAAGTCTGGTTTGATTCAGATCGGCTCTTTACGACGCAGAACTATATCCTGCGGCATCCTGCCTGCGGTGCGGGGATCCTGAACCTGCCTGTTCCGCTTCTATTTGAACGTCTGAAACTCGAATCCCGCCGAAGTGCTGTTCCGATGCTTTACGCCATCCATCAGAAGTACCCTGATGCCTGGATCGACGTGCAGAATGCGGAGAGCTGGGATCTCCCGCTGATGATCTCACTGGGAATCGCGGATTCTTTCCAGATCCTTGGCCCGTACATTCTCCGGGATCAGCTGCTTCCGGAAAATGTGCTCTGGAAACGGCTTCCCGCAGTTCGGCCGATCGGCGGGATCCAGGCGGAACGGTACGTCGAGAAAAAGGGATCCCGCCGGGACGCAGATCCGGATACTGACGCCGATTTGGACGCAGTTCCAGACGCCGATTCGGATGAGGATGCTGTACTGGCGGAACTGCGCGAAGATCTTTTTCTCAGACCGTCCCAATGCGGATTTATCCCGGATGCGGCT
Source organism: uncultured Planctomycetaceae bacterium (assembly GCA_964599445.1). Lineage (GTDB taxonomy): Bacteria > Planctomycetota > Planctomycetia > Pirellulales > Thermoguttaceae > RGIG3701. The sequence continues at coordinate 19,745 of CAZRGJ010000010.1, forward strand.
CCCATGAACTATCGCGGAGAACGGGGACGTCAGCAGTGGACGGAGGAGGTCTACTTTCATCTTCTGAATACCGGGCATCGGATTCCTCCGTCTGCCGGAAGCGGCTCGGGAATGTCGCCGAATGCACTGGGATCCAATCGAATGTACGTTTTTGTGGATCCGGACGAATACGCCGCTGCCGCGGACCGGACCGGCTTTCAGTACGAGGGGGCGAATGCCGGGTTTGACCGGAAAATGTGGTGGGACGCTTTGAAGGCGGGACGCTGTGTCGTGACCAACGGACCTCTGCTTCAGCCGTGGGTCGACGGGTATGTGCCCGGGGAAGTCTTCTCCTTTCCGGGGGGAGAAGGAGAGCTGGACCGGCTGAACCCTTCCATGACGCTGACGCTTCAGCAGAAGGCGCAGTACATCGAGGTCGTCATGAATGGCCGAACGATCCTTTCTGTGCCGTTCCGAAACTATGCCGAGACCGGACGTCTTCCCATGCTTGAGATCGAAGAAAGCGGCTGGTTCCTCATTCGTGTCCGCGTCGACGACCCCGACACATACGGCTGCGTCATGTCGGCACCGTACTATGTTGAAGTTGCGGGAAGGCAGAAGATCATGCGGAAATCGGCACGATTTTTCCTGAACTGGCAGAAAAAACGGATGGAGATCCTTGAAAAACGCGGGGCGTTTGCCGATAAAGAAGGACAAAAACTCCGGAAACTTCATGAATTCGCGCTGGCGTACTGGGAACAGATCCTCAAAAAAGCGGAAGACTGAATGAGTTGGATCGGATGCGTCAAAAGAAAGGAAAAGAACCGGCCGTGACTTCATTTTTTCATCAAAAACTCGCAAACGGACTGTACGTGGCGGCGGAGAGACTTCCGTTTGCCAAATCGGTCTCCATCGGCTTTTTTGTTCGCTGCGGAGCAAGGTACGAGTCGGAAAATATTTCGGGAGTCAGCCATTTCCTTGAGCACATGATCTTCAAAGGGAGTCCGACCCGCAGTGCGCAGGACGTCAATCGGGAATTCGACACTCTGGGGATCTCTTTCAATGCCTGCACGACGGAAGAAGCGACCATTTTTTATGCGACGCTGCTTCCGGAGTATCTGGAGGCCTGCATGGAGATCTACGCCGACATTCTGCGTCCCGGTTTCCGTGAGGATGATTTTCTCGCCGAAAAGGAAGTGATCCTCGAAGAGATCGGAATGTACGAAAACGAACCGCCCTTCTGCATGGATGACCGAATGAGGCAGACTTTTTTCAATGGGTACCCGCTTGGAAATCCGGTCCTGGGATCTTCCAGAAGCGTGAAGCGTCTGCGTTTGGAGCAGCTCCGTGAATGGCTCCAGAAAATGTATTCGCCCCAAAACATCACCCTCTGCGCCTGCGGCTGCGTTGATTTTGACCAACTGCTCCGGCTTGCCGAAAGATATTGCGGCACGTGGGAAAATTCGCCGTCTCTTGTCCAGGAGACAGAATTTCCGCAAATTTCCGCGGCCTGCGGTCTGCCTTTTTCGCCGACGGTTGGATCTCAGTCCTTTCGGCGTCCCCAGGCGGCACAGCAGTATCTTCTTTCGTGTAGTGCCTCGGGAGTTTCTTCCATGCGCGAACGGCTTGCCGGCCGTCTGATCGCCTCTATTCTCGGGGACGATTCCGGAAGTCGGCTTTACTGGGAGTTCGTCGATTCCGGCCGGGCGGAGCACGCGGTCCTCGGATTTACGGAATTCTCCGACGCCGGTTTCTTCAGCACCAGTCTGGCCTGCGATCCTGATGAGGCTTTGGAAAACTGGAAACGTACCGAGGCCATTTACCGTGACGCGGAAAACGGAGGCATTTCTGAAGAAGAACTGGTTCTGGCGAAAAATCGGCTGGCGACGGGGATGATCCTGGGGAGCGAGAAGGCGTGGAATCGTCTTTTCGGGATCGGGTGCGAGTGGGCTCTCGCTCGGGAATATCGTACTGTGGAAGAGGAAAACGCCCTTCTTCGGTCCATCATGCTGGAGGAACTGCACGCATACCTGACCCGTTTTCCTTTGACGCATTCTCTGACATTCAGCGTCGGACCTAAAAAACAGTGAGATGTTGAAGTTCTGAAGGTGCACCATGAGCGGAAATTGAGAAAAACGGAATGCCTCCGAATCTCCAGGATCCGGGAATTTTCGCATCAAATCGAAACGGCGGGGCCTCTTCGGGAATGGATATCCCTCGAAGAAACGGAAGAAAATGCGGAAAAAACAGAAAGTTTCGCGCATTTTCTTCCAAAAAGTCTGAAAAAAAACGCTAACCCACCCGTTTGGGGGATTCTTTTTCTTGTGATCTGTGGTAAAATTACGAAAGGAAAATTCATTTTGGCCGCTTTTTCATACATAAAGGATTCACTCATGGGAATTATGGCTTTTCAGTACAAGACGGCAGCGGACTCTCCGATCCTTGTCGCGTACAATCGTGAGGAACGTCCGGACCGTCCGTCTCAGGCACCCCGTATCCAGTCCGGCTGTCCGCGCATTATTTGCGGGATCGACCGGAAGTCCGGCGGGACCTGGTTTGGAGTCAATCAGCACGGAATGTTTGCGTGTGCCATCAACCGCACCAAGCGCGAAATGCCGTTCAATCCCCGTTCCCGCGGTGTGCTTTGCCGTGAGATGCTGAACTGTTCCAATCCGCAGAAAGCGGCTGAAATGGCACTGAAAGAACTTCAGACCGGGAACTATGCCGGCGTAAATTACGTCTGCGCGGACGCAAACCAGGCGTTTGTGGTCTATGGCGGTCTTGAACTTTCGATGCAGGAGATCGGCCCGGGGCTGCACATGTTTTCGGGGAATCGGATGGACGACTATAATGACGAGCGGCAGGAGTATGTTCGCCGTCAGCTGACGCTTCAGCGTCTGGATTCGTCGGTCACTTTCCTGGCAGTGGCGAGCAAAACGTTTGCCCGTAAACCGGATCCTTCCGGACGCCGCGGGATCGTCATCAGCTCCGGCGACATTCAGACGGTTTCCGGACTGCTTCTTTCCCTTCCCAAGAAAGGGCACGGTGCTGTCCTGCAGTGCACGGCATCGGCTCCCGGTGATTCGAAATATGAAGACGTCTCCGCGCTTCTGCGTCAGGTCCTTTCCACCGACCGGAATTCTTCGAGCCGCGGCGGAATGGATGATGAAGACGATGATTTCATCTGACCGCAGTGTGTGGTGTCGTATTTTGTGAGAGGAACCGCCGTTTGGGATCTGCCTGCGGACAGGGCGGGACACCGGTTCCTTTCATGGTCCAGGTCATCCGTAAATCAAAAAACTGAATTAAAAGCCGAAAACGATGGAAGCAGCAAACTATAATCCGATTCTTGAAATTTTGCACAAAATGCATCGTCAGTTTGCAGTACTGATCGATGAAGTCAATGGCGGGATCCTTCGGATACGCGGTCTGGAAGACCGGATCGCGCAGCTTAACAGGAATCTTGAAGCGGCTTTGAAAGTCGTTTTGAATCAGCGGATCGCCATGGATCAGAAGCAGGCGCAGCTGGAAGAGAACGAGAAGAACATTGAACGGCGCAGAAGTCAGCTGGACGAAGCGAAAAATGACCGGGAGTATACGAGTATCCAAAACCAGATCGCTGCTTCGGAAGCTGCGAATGCCGTACTTTCCGACGAAGTCCTTGAGGGGCTGGATTATCTGGATTCCCTGAAAC
>CAZRGJ010000011.1:0-4438 GCA_964599445.1 uncultured Planctomycetaceae bacterium
GCCGGTCATCTTTTCTTCTTCGTCCAGAAATCGGACCAGGAGCATGGGGACTTTTTTCGGCGGGACCATCAGAAGGGCTTCCCGAATACGGTTTTCCTGCATCCAGACGAATTCGAGAAAGATCGTTTCACGGGATCCTGCGTTTCGGCCGGCAGTCTCCGTACTTTCATTTCCGAAGAGCTGATGCGGAGCCGTTCCGGCGGTCAGGTTCAAAAAAACGGCAAACAGAATGAAAAAGCGGATAATGGATCGCATGGTTTCCGTTCCTGAGCAAAGCGTGAGGCGGACAATATGGTAAAGTATAGCGAAATTTTTCCAAAAACACAGGGGGGAAGGGACTTGAAATGGGAAAAAAGGGTAATTTTTCTCTAAAAAGCGCCGATTGCCGTTTTTTTTTATCGAAATTATGCTATAATTGAAGCGGATAGTGTAAGTTTTCAGAAAAACACGGAGACATTTCAAGGAGTTTTTTATGGAGTTGAACACGAAATTTCAGAAGATCCGCATGATCCTTTCCGACGTTGACGGATGCCTGACGGACGGTGCGCTCATTTTTGATGAACAGGGAAACGAGATCAAGGCGTTTCATGCTCGCGACGGTCTGGGAATCACCGTTTGGAAGCGGAAGGGCGGTCTGATCGGTTTCGTGACCCGGCGCTGTACTGCGGTCGTGCGGAAACGTGCGGAGGAGCTGAAGATCCACGAGCTGTGCCAGGGCGTGGAAAACAAAATCAAAATGCTTGGAGAGATCTGCGCCAAATACGAGCTTTCTCCGGAGGAGATCGCGTACGTCGGCGATGATCTGGTGGACTACGAGATCATGCAGGCGGTCGGTGTGTCGGCGTGTCCGGCGGATTCTGTCCCGGAGATCCGTGAGATCGCGGACTATGTCTGTCAGACGAACGGCGGCCGCGGAGCTGTCCGGGAACTGATCGAGCAGATCCTGAAATCGAGAGATGAGTGGAAGGATTTCGGATTTTGATCCGTGGAGCTTCGGCTTGGGTACTTCCGCTTGGAATATTTTGGCCTGGGGACCGGCCTGGATGAATGAAGGATGAGAGGATCCTTTCTCTGAGTCGGAAGGAAGGTCAGGAAGCGTTTTTTCGGGGAGAAAGCATGAATTTTGAATCAGGTGTCTTTCGGTGTCTGGCGGTCTGCGGCACTTTGGCCGTTCTGTTTGCCGGATACTATTTTTTCATGCCGTTTGTTTCGATCCCGATGAGGTCTGTGAAAAACAATTGGGATCCCGTCGAAGACCCGTTTTCGCTGAAACAGACGCTTACCGATGATTTTCATGAAAACGTTGAGGAATGGGAAAACAGCTGTGAGGTTGAATTCCAGAACGGCAGTTCGATTTTCCAGAACGTCATGATGCGGGAAGACGGGGCGTTGAAGTGCGATAAACTCCTGACGATGTTCCGGCCCTGGAATACTCATGAAGCGGATTCCAAACCGTTTTGTCTGAAAGTCGAAGGCGGCGCGATCCTTGAGTTCAAGAGGAATGCAGAGAACCAGACCCAGCATGTGGTCGGAAATCTGAATGGACTCATTCATCTGAAGGGGACCGTTCAGATGAGTGTTCCCGTTTTGCAGAAGGAAACCGATTCGAAGAAGCCCGCTGATCCTCTTCAGGCCGCCGCACCTCTTCAGGCCGCCGAGCCTCTTCAGGCCGCCGCTTCGCCGCAGTCTGCCGATCCGAAGAACAAAAAGGCGGAACGTCTGGAAATATCGTACCAGCTGGATTTGAAGACCCGGGATCTTCAGCTGGGCATGACCCGCTGTACGACGCAGCAGAAGGTTTTTCTCACACTGGGAGGGTCTTTGCTTCAGATGTACGGTACAGGGCTGGTCATTTCTCTCAAGCCGCAGGATGTGCTGGGAATGTCTGCTTTGGACCGCATAGAACTGCAGCATCTGGACCACATCACTCTGAAATTGACCGCGGATCTCCTGAAGAATATGGTCGATTTTGAAAAACAGGGTACATTCAGGAAAAAACTTCAGGAGATCCTGGCAAACGAGAAGAATATTTCCGTCGTCCTGACCTGCAAGGGGCCGGTTTCCTACGAGCTGGATACGGGGATACTGCGGTTTCAGAAAAGCGTTCGGGTCTCATGTCCGGTGAAACTGCCGTCAGTAAAGGATTTCAAGCAGGGGGAACAGATCCAGCAGAATGAAGTCGTCTGTGATGAACTGGAGTTTCACCTGAGCGATACTTTGGCGAAGCAGCTGCGCGGAGAAAAGGACGAGCGGGAAACTTTTTCGCCCGCGCCGGCCTCTTCTTTGGCGGAAACGTCTGCCGAAGTGTCGGAGAATGTGCCCGGAACGCTGCCGTTGAATGCATCCGGGACACTTCCCGAAATGAAGGAGCCGGATGGGACGGAGAACACGGAGGGTGCTGAAGGTGCACTGAAGTCCCTTCATGCCAAACAGGTCCAGAAATTGGTATTTGAGACCCTGGACTGGACGCTGCTGGGAACGGTTCAGAAGATCGATTTCCATTTAGAAACGGAAAAAATCGAATTGAGCAACGACCGCCAGTTCAAACTGATCAACAGTCGGATGGATTTCAGCACGAGCCAGCTTTCGTATACTTGCCCATCTGACGAGGTCGGGCCTCTTGGGCATCTGAGTGTCGTGAAGTCAGGGTACCTGACGTACAAAAAGATCAAGAAAGATCCGGACGGAACTCTGAAGTCGAAAACTGCCGCCGGGACCATTACGGGAACCGTGTCTGGAATCACATCTGGAACATTGGCCGGGAGTGCGTCCGGGCAGGAAAATGTTCTGGATCCCTCGTTGATGCTCCAATGGGGAAAGAAGCTGGAAACCACATTTGATGCTTCCCGGCAGATCACGCTGGTCGAGCTTTCAGACAATGTGCTGCTTCATTCGCCGAAGTGGAATGGATATTCCCATCAGAGCGTGGCGGGCAACAGCAAAAATGCGGCATTGCGCACCGACAGGATCGTCCTGGAGATCCGCAAGAAAAGTGAAGTGGAAAAACACCGGGAAGAGAGTCTGAAAGAACAGCTGAGAGATCTTCCCGGCCGCAAAAGCGATGCGGATTCCGTGAAACAGAAAGTGGATGAGAATGTCCAGGATGGCAGCTACATGCCGGTTCGGCTGGAGGCGGCTGGAAGTATTTTGCTGAATATTTGGTATCTGGGTCGCAAAAAGGGGCAGTCGACGGATAATGGCCCCCGGGTGCCGGACTTCCGAATGACCGGGATGCTGGATTCGCTCGAAATGGATTTTCAGATACCGAACCGTCTTCCGGACCATCTGTTTTTTCCTTCCGAAGATTCAGATTCGGCGTCGGATGACCGCAGGCAGAACGCCGGGAGCAATTCGGCTGAGAAGGAAGATCCTTCCCCAAAAGTGCCCAGGACATTTGCCCTGTACGGTGGAAGTGCGTCAGGAACGCTGCATTTGCTTCCGGAAAATGAAGGGGTTTTCGTCAATCATCTGAAATTGAACGGGAAGGAGAACCAGGACGTCATTCTTCGGGAGACCGACAGTGTGAACGTTGAGAAAGAGCAGATTGCGGTCCAGGCGCATGAAGTCGTCTGCTGGTACCTGCATCCCCTGACGCTTTTCAGTATGCTTCGGCATAACCGGAATGTTCCCCAAAGTGCCGTTTTGATACAGGGCAGAGGTTTTAAAATGTCGACTTCGGAGATCCATCTTGATCTGGCGAAAAACCAGCTGTCTGTGCCGGGCAAAGGATTGATGCTCGTTCCGTGTTCATTCGGAAATGAAGATGGAACGCAGAACACTCAGCCCGTACAGATCATGTGGGAGAAGAGTCTGGCATACAAAGATAACTGGGTGTTGGCGGATGGAAATGTAGACGTCTGGAATCCGGATTTCAGCATGAAAACGGACCGGGTTCGGGGACGGCTCTACAGACCGATCCCGTTGTTGAAAATTGCCGATTTTAAGAAGAAGGATAAGAAAGAGTATCTGGATCTCTTCGAGCATATTTCCGCGGAAGATCTCTCCGGTGCTTCCGGCCGTGAGGGCAACATTTTGCTGCAATACCGAAAGAGGAAAGTGGAAAATGGGAAAGAATTCCTGAATGAATTCAAACTGCGGACCTCAAATCTCTATTTTGTTCCGAATGGGGATCAGCTGACGGCTGCTTCGGGAATCATTTGGGGACTGTTTCCCAATGAACAGGAAGATGAAAACGCGGCAAATGGCGGAAATGTCTATGTTGCGGTACCCCAAAACAGGAATGAGGCGAAAGAGAAGAAACCTCGCAAAAAATACCATCAGATCATGGTCCGGTATGATGGTGAGCTGAAAGGAAATATTTTTGACGGCATGTTTGAGGTCTCTCGAAAGATCGAGGGAGTCCGGATCGAAACGGATGCCGTGGAAATGGCCCTGAACCGGATCCCGGAATTTAGGGATTTGCCGGAAAACGGAATTT